>CAYXGU010000100.1:0-1501 GCA_964464645.1 uncultured Candidatus Saccharibacteria bacterium | reverse complement strand
GCAAAACGTTAGGCGTAATTTTTTGCCCAACGCAAATACTCTTTATTCAGGTTCATACTATCAAACATATTTTTGAACATTCCGCATAGTTCATAGTGTTCGCCTTCCTCAAGTTGTTTCATCTTACCAAACAAAGCATCTTTATCTCCCATCCCATATTTTTCGGTAAGCAATGCTAACACTCTTATGCTCACAAAATCGGGGTTGTATTTTCCCACCCACAGCAAAAAACTACGCCTAACAACTGCTTGCCTCAATGGGCAGTGTTTCGGTTTATCAGGTTCTTTGCTATTTTGAAATTCTATGCTTATCATAAATGTTTTATCTTTTAAGTGCCCACTGCGGCAAGCAGGCAACCGTTGGCTGCTATACTACAGCTTTATTTCACGGTCATTTAGCAGACACTTTTCAATGCTAATATTCACATCAGACAATTCATATTCTGACAAAGGATTAGCCATGTGTATTGAACTGCTTATACCAATTCTAAATTCTAACCATTCAACAATATCAGCTTCATTAATTCTTAAATCAACAGGGAACTCAATTTTTACACCTTCTAATTTCAATTTTGCCATTGTATGTTTTTTAAAATCGTTTATTAATTGCCCGTACAGCAGCCAACAAACGGTTTGGCGGCAGTCGGGGGACGAGAATATATTCTCAACTTCACTTATCTATCAGCTTCGGTTGTGGTTCAGCAGCAGTTTTTCAAATACCGCCCGACCGCCAAGCCGAAACCGTTGTGTGCAATACCCCACCGCACTAAAACGGCAGTTCATCGCTATCATATTCAAAGTCATATTTTGGCTTCTTTTTTGGCAAATAATCACGCCAATCAAAATGCCTGAAAACAAAAATCGCATTGCTAATTATTACAAGTGGTGTTCTCTTATGCGTAGGGCTTCCAGTTCGTCCCAATTCCTTCCAAAAAGATTTTCTGTCAAATAATAGAAACAACCATAATGCACACTCTTTCCCAAGTCTATATTTTGGGGCTTTATGGTGTATGTAGCCTTCAATAATTGGCAATGCTTCACCCTCAAATAATGGTTCATACTTGTACATTCTTTCAACAGGGGTATGGAAGTACCATTTACCAAGTTTGTATTTATCAAGCCTTGTCCAAAATTCTTCATACACGCCAGTTCCTGAACAACTCCAACAAGTTTCAGGCATTTTCCAATCAGACTTAAACACGCCTGTATTATCGCAACTCCAACAGTCTTTTTTAACGTGCTGAATATCCGTGCTTACTTTGGTTGCATACTTCTTTAGTAGGCGTGTTTTCAGGTCGTAGAATTGTGATTTTGCCAAAAAAGGAATATCCCGATTAGCATTGTGCAGTAGCCAACCCACAAAGTACTGCACACAACACTGTATAAAAAACAGTGGGCTGTATCGTGCTAATTTTGAAGTGTTTTGTTTCATATCTTATTTATTTGTGGTGGACAGGTAAGTGCTTCTAAATGCCCACCGATTTTTTATACTTTTTCGTTAT
>CAYXGU010000099.1:0-1510 GCA_964464645.1 uncultured Candidatus Saccharibacteria bacterium | reverse complement strand
ATGCCTGAGCGATTTGGCCTAACCTACACCGACAAGGACGGTCAGGAGAAAACTCCCGTAATGATACACCGCGCAATTCTTGGGTCATACTTTAGATTTATTGCATATTTGCTCGAAAGTACAGGCGGAGCACTTCCGGTTTGGTTACAGCCCACACAAGTTGTGTTGATTCCAATTGGGGAAAAGCATGTTGAATATGCACAAGATTTGGCAGAGCAATTGCGCGCCACAAAAATTAGAGTTGAACTAGACGATAAAGACGGCACAATGCAAGGTAAAATCCGCGAGGCGCAGCTTAAAAAAACTCCGTACATGGTAATACTTGGCGATCGGGAATGCGAGCAAAAGCAGGTAAGTATCAGGCTTCGAACCGGTGAAAACATAAATAGTGTGCCTGTTTCTGATTTTATTGCCAGAGTAACCGAAAAGGTTGGAGCGAAAGCACTTGATTTATAGCGGTGTAGATGGTAATTTGACTGTTGCTAAATGGTAATTCGGAGGTGTGACTTATAAAGTATATAAAGCGAAATACAGCTCGTAAGAGGTATTTTGTTAATGACCGAATTAAGCATAAAGAGCTACGGGTGGTTGATGACGGCGATGGAAAGTCGCTTGATATTATATCAACACATGAAGCGTTAGCTCTAGCTAGGCAAAAAGAGCTTGATCTGGTGTTAATTACCGAAAGTGCCGATCCGCCGATTGCAAAAATTTTGGATTTTAACAAATTTTTGTATGACGAGAACAAAAAAAGCTCGCAGATCAAGGCTAAGTCGAAAAAGAGCAAAGTTAAGGAGTTTAGAATCGGCCCAAACATTGCCGACGCCGAAATTGAGATGCGGGCAAAGCGCACTGCCGAATTTTTGGCTGACGGCAATAAAGTAAAAGTTACTGTACAATTACGAGGGCGCCAAAAGATGCACCCTGAACTTGGCTTTGAAAAAATTGACAAGTTTATTGAGTACACTAAGGACTTTGCCAAGACCGAGGATGCGGTAAAGCAAATGGGCAACCAGATAACAGTGACTTTGCTCAAGAAGTAAGGATATGAAAACACGAAAAACGTTAGTCAAAAGAATAAGAATAACTAAAACCGGTAAAATTATGAAAAAAAAGAACAATGCCGGGCACTTAAAGCGAAAATGGACCGCAAATAAACGGTTTCGCAAAAACCGTAGTGAGGCTGTAACTGCTGTTGGTTACAAAAAGTTGTTTAAAAAAATGCTTGGAAAAGCAGGGAGAAATATTTCGGTTTAGTACAAGGAAAATATGCCAAGAGTAAAAGGCGGGCCAAGAGCTCATGCAGCACACAAAAAAGACTTAAAAAAAGCAACCGGCTTTCGTGGTACGCGGAAAAATCTGTTTAGACGTGCCAACGAAGCAGTTATCAGAGCCGGGGAACACGCCTTTGCCGGCAGACGGCATCGTCGACGAGACTTGCGCAGATTGTGGATTGCGCGCATTAACGGCGCGTTGACCGGGCACGACATTAGCTACAGTCGATTTATTA
>CAYXGU010000098.1:0-1552 GCA_964464645.1 uncultured Candidatus Saccharibacteria bacterium | reverse complement strand
AAATGTATCAGACTTGGCAGGTGGCTATGCGGGGTGGGTTAGGAACTAGAATTTGGAATCTAGAATATTGAATTTGGTGATTTATCCCAGCTTAAGGTTTTAATGTCTGATCCGACTGGGGGGATGAAAAAGCCGTAAAACTCGGCTTTTTTGTTTTAGCCAGGGTGATATATAATGCCTACATGGAAAAGAAGGACTATTTAGTTAAACAGCAAGAAAGGGGCGCAAGGTCTAAATACATACTAAAGCTGACCTTGTTTTCGTTGTCTATATTAAGCTTGTTTATAATTTTTGGTCTTCTTACTTTGCCTGAAAATGACATTTTTAGGCTTTTAATAGTCCCTGTTGTTTTGGGTTGGGGGGTGGGAGGCTATCGTTTATTACTTCCTTTGTTAACGTCTAAGCGATTTGAGGAAAATTTTGTTCAAGGCAAGAGGGGTGAAGAGGAGGTTGCAGAGGCTTTGTCTAGCTTGCCTTCAGGTTTTGCAGTTTTCCATGATCTGCATTTTGGCAAAGGGGGGAATATAGATTTTGTGGTTACTGGGCCTTGTGGTGTAGTTGCAGTTGAGGTAAAGAATTATCGTGTGATAACTGAGATAAGGGGAGATAAAATGTACATAGGTGGCAGAGAAACTCGGGCTAAAGAGGTGTTCCAGACTTTTCGTTCTTCTATGGCAATTAAAGAGTTTTTGGAAAGTAAGGTAATGAACAGGGTTTACGTTACTCCTGTGCTCACTTTTACTAGTGAATTGGAGGCTGGTAGGGTAATTTCTGAACTCAGAAATGTTTACGTGGTGAAGGCTAAAGACTTAACCCAGGCTTTGATAAGTACAAAGCGGTTTGTTAAACTGGAAGAGTTGGAGAAAATAAATAGAATTTTAGCATTAATTGCAAGGAGACAAATTTTATGAAAGGTTTTGTAGGAGACATAGAAACTTTAGGTAAAACAAATGAAAATTTTAGACATGTATTGTACACAGGCAAACATAGTCAGCTAGTGCTCATGTCGCTACTTCCTGGAGAAGAAATTGGTGAGGAAGTGCATGAAGACGTAGACCAGTTTTTGCGTGTAGATGCGGGAGCAGGTAAGGCAGTGATAGATGGCGTGGAGCATGACATTGAAGACGGGTTTGCAGTCTTGGTGCCGGAGGGGGCCAGGCATAACATTATTAATACCGGCAGTGTTCCGATGAAACTGTACACTTTGTATGCACCTGCACACCACAAAGATGGAACAATTCATTCGACCAAAGCAGAGGCGGAAAGCCAAGAAGAACATTTTGATGGAGTAACGAGCGAGTAGTGTTCAGAACAATAAAAACAACTATGATAAACAGAGGTTAGTTGGAAAGTGGTATGTCAGTAAAACAGTTTGCGAGTTAAAAGGTTAATGTGTTAACGAGTTGAAAGAATTTAATCTATCACATAGCAAATTTGAAATATTGTTCATAATTTAAATTGTAGTTTAGATTTTTAACTTCACTATTCCTTTTTCAGACCCGTCCGTATTATTCGTATTATTCGCATGAATTCGCATATTAGTATCGCATAT
>CAYXGU010000097.1:0-1555 GCA_964464645.1 uncultured Candidatus Saccharibacteria bacterium | reverse complement strand
ACTTGCTTGTTCGAGATATCTTGCATCACACTCTCCATGTACTGATGACTTCCACTATCGCGATCTAGCCGAGCAATTCGAACCTCGGGAAGCAACTTTTTTATTTCAGATTCAATAGCTTTAGTACCTACGCCAATTCCGCGAAGGTTGTGTCCGTTACACTCTGAACATATTGCGGGTGGAGAAGTATTGTAACCGCAAATGTGACAACTGAGTTTGTTGATATCTGCATGTAAATGTAAGCCACCACCACACTTGGGACATAAAAAATTATGACCACAATCTTGACAAAGAAAAATTGGGGCTGTTCCTCGCCGATTAATGTAGAGCAGTGAAAGTTTTTTGTGACCAACATTATCCTTAATAGCATCTATTAAGTGTTTGGACAAAATGGAGTTTTGTCTTTCAGTATTGACTATTTTAATATCTGGGTGCGCAGAACTAATTGCCCTTTGAGGTAAAGCTACTCGTTGTATTTTACCGACCTCGGCAAGGTAGCGGGTTGTTAATGATGGAGTAGCACTTCCTAGTACTAGCTTGGCTTTTGTTAGATTAGCAAGCTTAGCCGCCACGTGTTCGGTTTGGTAGCGTGGTGCGGCATCTTGTTTGTAGCTTTGTTCGTGACATTCATCAATAATGATCAGGCCTAAATTATTAATTGGTGAAAACAGTGCCGAACGAGGCCCAAGCACGACGATTGATTTGTCACTATTGCATTGATCCCAGGCTGCACGGCGCTGTGCTGGAGTTAGTCCAGAGTGCGTTACGGTGAGTCTATCCCCAAAATGTTTCCGGGCACGCTCAATCATTTGAGTGGTTAGTAAAATCTCTGGCATTAAGAGTATGGCCGATTTGTTTTGTTCCAAAACCCGCTTTATTTTATGGAAGTATATTTCTGTTTTACCAGACCCCATCACTCCTTCAAGTAAAACAGGTTTGGTTGAGGTTTGAATTTGTTGCAGAGCTTTTGATTGCAGGGGCGACAGCTTTACCAGGGGTTGCTGTGATATTTTTGATTCCGCAAATATTTTGCGTGGCTTAGTTTGGGGGTTTTTTGGCAACAGAAGTTGCCATACGCTTGAGTTGGGTGCTACATAGTAATCAATCATCCAATCGGCTAGATTTAGTAAGTGTTGAGGAAGTGGCTTGTGTGGGAGTACTTTTGATATTTTTGCAATCTTTATGTCATTAGGCATTTTTTTGTGTGTTCTTCGCACTATTCCAAAGGATGTCTTTTTACCAAAAGGAACAACCACGATTGTACCGTTTCGTACTTGCTGATCGTCAACGAGATAGGTAAACACCTGTTTTTTAGGGCTATTAAAGCCCACTACACTAATATCCGCGTACATACTGTTATTGTACATCAGATAAATATTATTGCCTTGCACCGGTGGGTATGGTTTATAATATGTAGGATGAAGCTAACCACAAAACTGTACATGATCTTAGCACTGGTGATTGTTTTGGTGCTGATTGCTATCCCACGTGAGGATAAGATCCTTTCTGCATTGGGCATCAAGGAAACTGCCTTAAAGATAAGGCTGGGCTTGGA
>CAYXGU010000096.1:0-1579 GCA_964464645.1 uncultured Candidatus Saccharibacteria bacterium | reverse complement strand
GTCACGTATAAGAATATCGAAGAAACAAGCTCGAATGTCTCTTGGGTGGGGTAAACGAGACTTTGTGGTGATATCTTTTGGCTACCTCTCTTGGTATAAGGGGAGCGACTGGATAGTTAAAGCAATTGCCCGTTTCAAGAAAATGTATCCACACAAGAGAATCAAGCTTATTCTTGCCGGAGGGGAGAGCGGTACACTAAAGAATATGCCTCATTACCACTCATACGTTACTGAGTTATACAGAATCGCTAAGAAACATAATGTTGATATAACAGGATACGTTAATGATATGGATAAGGAAAAGTATTTTGTTGGCTCAGATTTGGTAGTGTTACCTCACCGCGTGGCGATGAGCGAAAGCGGAGTTATGGCTCATGTCGCAATGTACGGGAAGCCATTTATTGCCAGCTTGCCACGGACAACTAGTCTGTATAACACTTCTTTGATACAAGAAGTTGGGTTTACATGGAGTCAAAAAAACTTTGAAAATAAGTTGATGAGTATGTTTGCTAACGAGAAGCTTAGATCGCGTGTGGGTCGGGAAATCAAGAAGCAGGGTAGAGAGCAGAGTTGGGAAAACGTGGCACAAAAATACTTGGTTGCACTACCTAATGCAGGTAATGAGCGATATACTGGAGCCAAGTATGATCCTCAAGTGGCTATCTAAATTTTGGCCGGTTTTGATTTTGATTATTCTTACCGGAATTGTGGCGTGGAAAAATGTCGTGCCAGGCACGTATTTGACTGGCTGGGATAACTTGCATCCAGAGTTTGACTTTAAGACTAATATTATTGATCGAGGGTTTCATGGAGTTTGGCAGTATTACCAGGGGCTTGGTGTCCCGTCTGGAAACGCCCATGTAGCTGATCTACCGAGGCAGATTGTTTTGTGGATTGCAAGCTGGGTAGTACCTCAAAATCTGATCAGGTATGCTTACCACCTGGCTGCGTGGCTCGGCGGAGGAATAGGGCTCTACTATTTAATGTTAAAGTTTTTGGCGGGTGAGATAGGGATTAGGAAAAAGCAAGTTGTGGCACTAGTTGGTAGCATATTTTACTTGTTTAACCTTGGGACACTGCAAAATTTTTATGCGCCTTATGAGGCGTTTTCGCACTTTTATCTGATGTTACCATCGTTGCTACTCGTATTGCTTGATTATTTGCGGGTGGGAATAAGGAAGAAATTATTTTGGTTGATGCTAGTTAATTTGATTGCAGTGCCAATGGCTTATATCCCAACAATTTTTATTGTTTATATGGGAGTTTGTGGCTTAGTGTTGTTAAGTGAACTATTTGTTAACAGGCTGAAAAATTGGAAGAGCGTGATAATAAGCGGACTAATGATACTAACAGTAAACTCATTTTGGCTACTGCCATTTGTTCACTTTGTAATGTTTAACACAAAAGGAGTGGTGGAAGCCAAGATTAACAGGATGTTTACACAGGAGGCATTTTTGCGGAACGAAGAATATGGCGAACTTAAACATTCACTTGTAATGGAGGGATTTTGGTTTGATACAACAGATATGACGCGCGTGGAGGGTCAACATGATTTTATGATGAGACCCTGGATGGATCA
>CAYXGU010000095.1:0-1639 GCA_964464645.1 uncultured Candidatus Saccharibacteria bacterium | reverse complement strand
GATAATGGCGCCGACAAAACTTGGAAAATCGGGCAAAAAATAACTGTTAGCGCACCTCTAGTGCGCGCATGGGCGGTTAGCTCAGCTGGTAGAGCACTTCAGTGACATTGAAGGGGTCGCAGGTCCGAGTCCTGCACCGCCCACCACACACAGAACACAAATTTTGTATACTACATGTGTGAACTTAACTCTGCCCAAAACCACAAAAACCATAGTTCAATTAGCTGTGTACCTACTCTTATTTTGTGAATCTATTGCGCTAAGCCTAACCGTTGTTGGTGTTGTGAAGGCACAAAACTACTTATCACCTGAAATCTTGATTTTTGCACAAATTTTTGTGCTGCTGTTAGTTACATTACTTACGTATGCACTTCTTGTATTGCCTATTCGCAAACCAAAAGAGGCTTTTCACATCCCTTTTCCGATTGCGTTTGGATTTTTTATTGTCATGGTGCAGTTTAGCTTTTTGTACGCGCTGGCGCTGTTTGTAGTTGCGTACTTGCTAATGCTATATGACCTTAACTTTTCGGTAAAACTTGCGCAACAACTAATAAAAGTTAATCCCAAAATGACGCTTAGATTTCCTGCAAAAGGATTGTTATTTGTGTTTTCGCTTGCGGGCGTATTTTTTGTGCTGGTTAACCCCACGGCTGTGGAAACATCCGGAGTTGTCGAACAGGTAGTGCAGTCTGCAACTCAGGTGCTTGCAGATATTATTGACTTGCGATCAGAAAGCTCCGGCTCTGTTGACTACCTGGCAAGTATCTCGGCTGAGATCAGGGCGGTTGTCATGCAGTACCAGCAGTATGTGCTTCCGCTTGTTGCATTGTTAATTTTTGGGTTTTTGCAGTTAACAGGTTATTTGGTATTTATGGTTTTTATTGTTGTTGTTGACTTGGTTTTTGTCGTAGCTAAAAAAGTTGGCTATTTTACGGTGGAGTACGAGAGTGTGCAAAGGGAAGTCTTGTCTGCACATTAAAGTTGTATTACAATCACTCTCGTGAACACAGTTTTAGTTAGAACCACAACCACACGCACAACTACACCCCTTTGGTAAGGGGTAAATTTTAAACACCATTTTAATATGTACTTCTGTTAGAATTATATAATTAAGACGTAGGCTAACCCCTGCGCTCAGAAAGGAAAGTATGTCTGCAGACAACAAAGTAATAGACCAATTAAAAAATGACCCATTAATGCCGCTTAGGCACACGGCGGAGCATGTGTTGCATACGGCAATGCAAAAGCTGTATCCAAGCCTAAAAAAAGTTATGGGTCCGCCAATTGAAAACGGCTTTTATTTTGACTTTGACCTCGCCGAGTCAATAGTGCCTGAGGATTTTGCAACAATACAAACCGAAATGCAAAAGCTCATTGATGCAGATTTACCCATGGTTAGAAAAGAATCATCGGTTGCTGAGGCTAGAGCTATTTTTAAGGACAACAAATACAAACTTGCCACACTTGATGAAATTGAGGCACGCGGCGAGCAGGTGACTTTGTATGCTATGGGAGCTGAAGATCTAGATTTGTGTGCAGGCCCGCACGCCAAAAGCACCGGCGCGGTAAAAGCGTTCAAACTGTTAAGTATTGCCGGCGCATATTACAAAGGTGATGAAAAAAACAAAATGTTGCAACG
>CAYXGU010000094.1:0-1645 GCA_964464645.1 uncultured Candidatus Saccharibacteria bacterium | reverse complement strand
GCCTGTTTTCACCTTTAAGTGCGTGCACCGAGTTGTCGGATTCAACGGCAACCACAAGCACATCCACATGTTTTTTTGCAAAAAGAAAAAGGGCAATGTGGTCGTAGTACAACAGATCAAACCCGCCAAATATTAAACCGACGGTTTTGGTGGGAGCGCGTTTTTTAAGCAGGGTAATTTTACGGCTTGCGGATTGCAGTGTTTCCACGTTTTTAGTGTAGCAGAGTTTTGTGTTGGGGTGTTGAGGTTGGAAGGTAATGCCTGGCGGGAGAGTTTTTTTGTTGCTCTCCCGCCTGGGGGGCTTAGACAGTTTGAAGTTTAATTCCTTGCCTTTAAAACAAATGCTGCTGCAAGCCCTCCAATCAAAAAGGATGCCGGAACCAAGCAAAGCAAGCCTGGCACAAGAATCCGCAAGTCATGCGGTGTAAATAGAAAGACAAAGAAAACCAATGGACCCACAAGACAAACAAACGCAATGTACTGAAACACCAAGAACAATCCAACTGCTTTAGCTATACCGATCATTTTTT
The DNA here is from genome assembly GCA_964464645.1 of uncultured Candidatus Saccharibacteria bacterium. GTDB lineage: Bacteria > Patescibacteriota > WWE3 > UBA101185 > UBA10185 > CAYXGU01. The sequence continues at coordinate 1,115 of CAYXGU010000094.1, read as the reverse complement.
ATTCCTCCTTTAGTTATTGTACGTTGCTAATTTCCTGCGATTATATCCCATAGTACCATACCCCGTCAAACATGCTAGAATTAACCAATGGAACTAATTAGCAGAAACTCTGCACTGTGGCAATACATGCCGCTCGAAATTAAAGGGTTAATTGAAGACGGCGAGCGTTTGCTAGCCCATGCCGAAGAGCACGCAAGCAAAACTTCAGACTATTCATATTTAGTTTTTCCTTTTGCTAAGGCATACGAGGGCTTTTTAAAAAGGCTTTTTTTGGACCTTGAGCTTATTAGAGAAGACGAGTATTACGGTGACGACATAAGAATTGGGCGCATGTTAAATCCATCATTTGTAAAGGAGCACGGAAATGTTTTTGACAAGGTGTGTTCACGTGCCGGTAATGGGCATGAGACCGCCGAGCTTTTGTGGGACACGTGGAAGATTGGGCGGAATCAGGTTTTTCACTACTTTCCGCACAATTTTCGAAAGTTAACCCAAAAAGAAGCAGTTGAGGTTATTAACAAAATTATATCTGCAATGGCGCATGCTGTTGGGACCTGCAAATTGTAGCCCTGTATAATATTCCTGTGAAACCAACAAAAGAAGCCGTAATTAGAAAACCACAAAAAGTAGCCGTCGGCCTGAGTGGGGGTGTGGATTCGTCGGTTGCGGCACATATTTTGCAAGAACAGGGGTATGACGTAACCGGAGTGTTTATGACCTGTTGGGATGCAAAGGCAGATGGGTGCAGAGCCGATGAAGATAGAGAAGATGCGGTAAAGGTTGCCGCAAAGTTGGGTATAAAATTTACCTCTTTAGATTTTATTACTCAATACAAAAGCAAAGTTATTGAGTACTTTTATCGTGAATATGCGGCTGGCAGAACACCGAACCCCGATGTTATGTGCAACAAAGAAATAAAATTTGGGTTATTTTTGGAGTGGGCACTTGCACATGGGTACGACAAAATTGCAACCGGGCACTATGCCCGGGTTGTTGGCAAAAAAAATGGCGAAGAAGGTACGTACAAACTGCTTAAAGGTGTTGATAGTACAAAGGATCAGTCATATTTTTTGTATTTGCTTTCCCAAAAAGCCCTATCCCACACGCTATTTCCG
>CAYXGU010000093.1:0-1726 GCA_964464645.1 uncultured Candidatus Saccharibacteria bacterium | reverse complement strand
CATTGAACCAAGCACTACAGCTGCAGCCTGGCGTGGGCTAACCAACCATTCCTTTGTTTTTCGCCAGCGGCTAACTTCTTTATATCCTTGTGGTGTACGTTGGATGCCTGGCATTGTATGACCACTTGGAGTCAGCACAACACGAGTTCTCGGGCCTTCCTCTGGTTCAAGACGGTCAATTAAATACTCGCCCATTAAGTCCTGAGATTCCAAGTCCGGCACGTCACTAGTACCCGGCATCGGGTAGACGTTCTCTACTAGCGCCTGTGGATCGCTAGCAAGCGGTTGTGTTATTTCTGGTTTAGACATTCGGGTATTAACCTTACTTCAGCAGTAGCTGGATTAAATTAATTTATATCATATATTTTACTTTAAAACAAATTTTGTTTGTTTTTATAAAAAAGAGACTCGTACATCCGGCGATTTTCCGCTTTCTGTACCAGTAGAGCCCTTCATAATACGATACGTTATTATTAAATGCAAATATTCGTTGTCGATTTTTCCCGATACCGATAAATGTGGCCGGATATTCAAGCTGCCCAAACGAAAAAATCAGAAGAAGTCCTTTAGTTTTCACATATTATTTTGTCTGCATTAATTTTACAGGTTGTAGAATTTGGCTGGGGACCAGTTTCAGTAAGTCATTACAGATGAGAGTACTTTCACATCTTCTGAGTTACTAAAACCTTTATTTATTAGAGGAACGTGATAACTAAGTGCTAATCCCCCTAATAAAGGCAGGGCCTTGCGAGGCGTATGGCGAGCGGCAAGTCTGCTTGGTTTCAGCGCGCGTGAGAGTATTGCGAGACGCGATGTAGAAGTAGGCGGTAACGAAATTCTATCCTCTGAATAATCAGTTGGCATATCCAACGCAGAATCAATTAAATACCCTGCAAGGGTAAAGTGTTTAAGCCATGCGTTATAGCGTTTTCGTCCCGCCAAATCCGAATAGTTCGGGGCCTCAGACACAGCTAACGCTCTGCACTGCACCTCCGCCTCTAACTCAATGCTTTGAATATACTCATTTATATCTTTTGCTGATGTTCTTATATCTGCTACTTGCAATGCATCCTGATAAACCTCATTGGCGAATCCCAACTGCTCTTCAGTAAGTGACTCTGTATACATCAATGCGACAGCTGTATCTGATTCAGTTGCTCCTACGTCATTGCCCTTTTGCATTCGCGTAATTAACTCATCAAATGTGGCTGGGGTAACGATTTCTGGCTTATCAATGACATCGTCAACAATCCTCGAAAGATCGCATACGCCATACGTGAATTGTCTTAGTGGTTTTGTAGATTCAAGACCGAAACCTTCGTACATGTTACAGAAAAAGCGAGCACTTATTCCATAAGGAGGCAGTGTGTGAAGTATTGGTTGGCCTGGTGAAAATTCAATTGATTGTAAGGGCACTACATGTTTTCCTAAACTAAATACAGAATACCATAAAAGTGACATTTAGTCAATAAACTGACTGAGGTGAAAGCCTTGACCCACCTTCGGTGAGTCCGCAGCTTCGTGAACGAAAACTAGCTTTCATCGGAAGATTACCTTGCAAAATGCCACTGGCAATTTTCACTCCGATCATTTGGTTGGGCGTTCGCATCTCTCATGGCCAAAGAAATAGCCCGCACGAGGCAGGCTATTTCTTTGGCTCATTTTTACAACCAAGCTCGAACCTATTTCCAGCAAAATGTGTAAGCTCAACCCCGACGCCTAGCGG
>CAYXGU010000092.1:0-1739 GCA_964464645.1 uncultured Candidatus Saccharibacteria bacterium | reverse complement strand
CGGCTGCAGTTTCCATTTCCAGAGCATCCGCCTGGAAGGTTTCCCAGACATACTCCCGAAATTCAGCATTGTCCACAAAGCTTTGGCCAGATACGCCATTGCCGCCCACCACAAGCTTTGGCACGTAGGTAAGACATACCCCCTCTGGGGTGCATTGGTCAAGCTCAACATTAAGCATCTGAGCAACGGACAACATTTCCTCGTCAGCCGGGAACCAGAACTGGTCTACATACTCATCTGGCTCCGCCCCGGGAGGTACAATACTGGTTGAGCTAGGGAACATCATCCCAAAGTTTGGAAATTCCGGCGGGTCGTGTCGGGGCAAGAATTCTCCGTTGACTTCCCGCACCATAGTGTTTTCGAGATATTGTCCGAATTGACGAGGCACCACAACGTCACCGATATTCAGATCGGGGTTTACGCCGCCGGCAATGCCCGAAAACACAATGCGCTCAACGTTGAAATGGTTGATTGCCCGCTCTGTCGTCATGGCGGCATTAACCATAGACACACCGGACAAAAACATAACAACGTCGTTGCCCCTGAGCGTACCGACGCTATAGGTAACGCCGGTGAGTACGCATTCGGCCTCAATGTCTGCTTCCTCCAAAAGCAGAGTAAGTTCTGAGCTGAAAGCGCTCACTACCGCAATTCGGGGTGTGGGATCTTGGCACGGGTCATCACCTTGTGCCTTAACAGATCCAAGCGGGACGATCGTGAATACGAGAAACAGGACCAAAAAGATCGAAATGCGTTTGTGAAACATGGTGTTTCTCCTTGTTGCTGCAATTTGGCGCCCAATTGGCAAACAGCAACCGCCAAGGCATGGATTTAGCCCTGGAGGTTGCCGTTTGTCTTATTTTTTAAAGAACTTTTTTCCATAAAAAAATCCCGCATGAAAAACGGGAAGATTAAAATAGTGCGATCTTCTGATTCATATAGGTCCTCCGAGATCAAAGAGGTATTACTCTTTTACATTAATAAGATTATTGGCTTATTAATGTCTTGTCAATCGTCTTTTTTAAAAATCGGTATTTCGGCCAAATGTTGCAAACCCTTAAAGGTATCAAATTGTTTTCCCTGTTTTATGACAACATAATATCCCACAACCTCGGTATTCACCTGTTCCATAAGCTTATTTAGCATGCGCAAGGTAACGCCAGTGGAAACAACGTCGTCAATGATGATTACTTTTTTATTTTCAATTAATTTTGCATCAACGCCATCAATTACTAAAGGTTTTACGTGCTTGGGGAAATGAGATAATGGTGTGATTTTAATTGGCGCGCGCATATATGGTTTTATACTTTTTCTGCAAATAATATATTTTTTGTGTCCCAAAAGTTTTGCCACTTCTTGTATTAGAGGTACAACTTTAACCTCAGGTCCAACCAAATAGTCAAAATCCAGGGCCTTTAGATCTTTTGAGATTTTTTGTGCCAAGGCGCTTACAAGCTCAACATCTCCTAAAATGTTAAAGCTGGCAATTTTTGTGTTTTTGCCAATTTGTATATAAGGCAATTTTCTTTTTAGGCCACAAATGGTGATTTCATAAAAGTCCATTAAACTATTATATACATTGATTTTACTTTGAGGTAAAATATGGCAGTTTACGGCCCCATCGTCTAGTGGCTTAGGACGCTAGGTTCTCATCCTAGTAACCCGGGTTCAAATCCCGGTGGGGTCACAACAAATTTCGAATTATTATTCACATATGAACAGTAGGCAAAAAAAGGGTA
>CAYXGU010000091.1:0-1810 GCA_964464645.1 uncultured Candidatus Saccharibacteria bacterium | reverse complement strand
GTTATCGCTACCCGAATTGTACGCTTTGTCCGAAAAGAGCAAGGTCAAACTTTTTTTAAGTTACTCCTTACGATAGTTGTATGGGGAGGGATAAGCTACATCTCATTATTTCCGGCACACATCCGCTTTTTATCACGGCAGTTTGGCTTTGGCGAGAACCTGAATACCTTTATCTTCTTTGGTTTTGTGGCAGTGTTTGTGGTACTGTTCCGACTTATGGCGGTGGTTGAAAAACTAGAAAAACAGATTACCGAAATTGTACGGAAAAATGCGCTGAAAGATTTATAATTATCGCTATGGCTACTGGCTTTTTTGAAAACAAAACAATTCTTCTTACCGGCGGTGCCGGATTTGTAGGAAAACATGTATTTACAGAATTGATTAATCAGGGCGCAGATAAAAAGAACATTACAATTCCCCGCAGTGCAGAGTATGATTTGCGTCGGGAAGATGTGTGTAACCAATTAACGCAAGGCGTAGATGTAGTTATCCATCTGGCGGGCAATGTGGGAGGCATTGGGTACAATCGCGAAAATCCAGGCAGGCTTTTTTATGACAATATGATGATGGGTGTAAATCTCATTGAATCTGCTCGTCACAACAATGTAAAGAAATTTGTCCAGATTGGTACCATATGCGCCTACCCCAAGTTTACACCCACTCCATTTGAAGAGAAAAATCTGTGGAACGGGTATCCCGAAGAAACCAATGCACCGTATGGTATTGCCAAAAAAGCACTACTTGTAATGCTTCAATCGTATCGGGAGCAGTACGGTTTTAATGGGATATATCTTCTCCCTGTGAATATTTATGGACCAGGCGACAATTTTAATCCAGCAAGCTCACATGTAATTGCCGCGCTCATTAAAAAAATATACGACGCAAAAAAAGCAGGCAAAAAGGAAATAGTTGTTTGGGGCGACGGCAGTGCAACCCGCGAGTTCTTTTATGTAGAAGATGCGGCACGAGCCATAGTTATGGCAACACAAATGTACGAAAAGAGCGAGCCGGTAAACATTGGTGCGGGTTTTGAAATAAGCATTAAAGACCTTGTTAAAAAATTAGTTGACCTCATGCATTTTACGGGTAACGTAGTATGGGATACTTCAAAACCCAACGGTCAACCGCGCCGGATGCTTGATACTCGCCGTGCCCGCACGGAGTTTGGCTTCACAGCACAAGTGCAGTTTGATGAGGGTCTACGAAAAACTATTGAGTGGTATGAGAATTCGGTCGTTGGTAGTTAGTCGTTAGTTGTTTGAAATAACTCAGATGAAACTTCCCAAAATTTCAATTATTACTCCATCGTTTAACCAGGGGAAATTTATACGGCAAACAATAGAGAGTGTGTTGTCGCAAAACTACCCGAATCTTGAATATATCGTGATGGATGGAGGGTCGACCGATGAAACAATATCCATACTTAAAGAATTTGAAGGAAAAATAAAATGGTATTCCCAAAAAGATAAAGGCCAGAGTGATGCTATTAACAAAGGGCTCAAAATGGCAACGGGTGATATTGTGGCATGGCTTAATTCGGACGATTACTACCTACCCGGAACACTAGAAAAAGTAGGTAGCTATTTTGCTAAACACTCAGAAGTACAGTGGGTTTCGGGCGATTATAAGATAGTTGATGAGCAGGGTCAAGAAATTCAGACCTATGTACGAATATATAAAAATATATTACGAGCCCTCCCCTTTCGGTCAACGTTGTACATTGCAAACTATATAAACCAACCTAGCACTTTTTGGAGAAGAAAGCTACTAGATGAAGTTGGGTATATAAACGAACAATATCACCTTTGCA
>CAYXGU010000090.1:0-1812 GCA_964464645.1 uncultured Candidatus Saccharibacteria bacterium | reverse complement strand
GGAAGCGGTGGCGAGGGTAAAACTGCCCTGATGCTACAAGCTATGAAAGAGAAATACGGTGATGATATTGTATTGGTAACACCCGAAGAAGCAAGGGAGCAAGGATTGAAGCCCGAAGATTTTGGGAATATCCCAAGTTACAAGATAACAGCACCCCCAATAATGGAGCAACCAATGATATTAAACACACCACCTTCGGGCAAAGAGCAGCGCAGGAAAAGGCGCGAACAGGAACGAAAAGCTAATAAGAAACGTAAATGGTAGTGTTTTTTATTTCTTATAACTTGTGGCTAAACGCAACTCAATTTTTCATGCATTAGAGTTTGAAAAAAATGGGCAAAATATTTTGCCAATTGTATAACAATCAGTATTTTGTGCTTTATTACTTAACCAAATTAATTTTTATGAAATTAAAAATGTTTTTTACGTCATTACTGGCGATTTTGTTCATCGGGGTGTCCTATTCCCAAGACAGTACATCCACAAACAAGGCTTGGAAGCAGGGAGATTTCTTTGTTGGGGTAAACTCCAACTTACTTGAGGTTTCCGCGAACTCCATTGGCAAAGAACCGTTTATCATAGTTTATTTATTGGTGTATCAGGGGCGGTATATGGGGAGGGATCGCAATGGAATAAGTCGATTGGTTTTGAGATCGGAGTGGTCAAGCCCTTATGGACTTGGCTTGTCGTTCAACCCAAGATCGGATTCGTAGAGGACTGGAATGATACAGTTTCACAATTCCACTTTTTGACCGGGGTAACATTTGCAGTTAAATTAACTAAAAAGACTTAAAATTGCATACGGATTGGTTGCGGCGGAGGGAGGCGCGGATGTCCCCAAACATCATGGCTATCCTAATTAGCCACTTGCTTCCCTGCCGCAACCCTCAAAACACAAAATCATGGATCAAGCGCTTGTCAACCTTCTTAAAATAGCTTTCAGTGCCGGAGCAGTTCATGGCAGCGACACACCCGGTCCAGCATTTGAGCAATGGATGGAAATGCCAGTAATTGCCCAAATACTGAATACCACAGAACTGAATGAGAAGAAAGAGGAAGTCCAGGGAGTTGAGGCAGAAGAAAACGGAATGAAATTTATCCGCCTTAAGGTTTACTGCGGAGCGCAAAACAAGGATAGCGGATATGAGTTTATCCAGGCTTTAAAGAGAGGTAAGCTACAAACCACTGATCTGCCAATGATAACAGACTAACATGAATCCAAAAAACAGAGTTATTGACTGCCCTGCATGTGATGGAAACGGAATAGTTAAAGCCATGAAATGTGAATCAAATGGTGATTGCCACCCATATAATGCAGAATGTGACAGATGTGAAGGAGTTGGACTAATTATAACCAAGGACTAAATATGACCACAAACGTAAAAGAAGCAATTGGACTTATCCTTACCGGAGCTACCATTATGGTAGTTGCCTACATGTTACTACTCAAGCAGAACGACATTAAGAACGACATACTTACCTTCCGGGCAAATGAGAAGATACTGGCCACAGAAAAAGAACCACTTGACAAGATTACTGCCAAGTACAGGTCCGCGTATTACACTCCTGATGAACTTATCCCGAACAAGGTAATGGCAACACTTGATACCCTATATCAGAAAACTGTCATACTGGCCATTGGCATAGACAAGTCCAGGGACCAAATAAGGCTATACGAATCAACGGTTGACTGGCTTAACATTATCCTGGCCATCCTGTTCATATCCGGATTGTCTTGCCTATCTCTCGGAGTAATAAGATACCTAAGATGAAAGCGCAAGACATACCACATAGATCAGCAGAATGGTTTAT
>CAYXGU010000089.1:0-1820 GCA_964464645.1 uncultured Candidatus Saccharibacteria bacterium | reverse complement strand
ACTTCGTCTGCATTTTCAGCAAAACTAACGATCTCAGACAGGGCCCGATTCAACATACCTTCTTTTTCCATTCTATCAAATTGCACTTTTAGACCGTCGTAAAAGTTGTCCGCATTTAAGAAGATGACCGATTTATAATGTTCGCCAAATTTTTTGCGTTCGATCACATCTGCTACTTCATCAAGTGTACCTGTGCCTCCCGGCAGGACTACCAGCACATCAGATCGTTCAACAATTTTCATCTTGCGCTCAGAAAGGTCACCCGTAACTATCATTTCATCTGCCGTCTTATGTTGACTTCTACTGAGTGATTCAGTCGTAACACCTATAATTTTTGCTCCTGCCGCTCGAGCTTCTGCACTTATTACGTGCATTGTGCCGATGTCCGAGCCTCCCCACACCAAATCATAACCCTCTTCACCTATCATTTGAGCAAATTCTTTGGCAGGCTGAGTGAGTCTATCAGATAAATCTCGCGCCGAACAGAAGATACCAACTGCCAATGCTTTTTCTCCAAGTTCTTGAGCTAACTTATCTTGCCTAAGTTGAACTTCCTCTTGTCTCTCCAGATCACTTCTCTCCATTATGCATAATGTATCATAAAACTAGATCATAATGTAAATTATTTGTCCAGGAAATGCTGTATCACTATTTGTTGTATGACATAGCCGAACGGCAATTAAAGATAAAGTAGAGATTAAATATCCGAAAAACAAATATTTTTCAAAGGGGTTTTTGTTTTGCTACTATTAACAATGTGAAAGTTTTTATAACCGCGAGTTCCGGTATCGGCAAAACCGCTGTGATCAACGAGCTTTCAAATCGAGGCTACATTGCTTACGATGCCGATAACAGGGACCTTGAGCTTACAAGACTGGAAATTAAAGGAACTGGTGAACCGGTTGAATGGCCGAAGGGCTACGTTGATTGGCATTATTATTCGTGGAACGCCAACAAAGACAGATTAAAAGAGCTGCTTGCAAGCAATGATACCGTATTTATTGCTGGATTTTTAGGCAATCAGGAAAAGTTATATAAGTATTTTGATAAGTTGATAGCACTTACTACAAACACAGAAGAACATAAGCGACGTTTACATACGCGCCCTAAGCGTAAATTTGGCGACGACGACAAGAACAATCAAAAAAGACTAGAAAAATATTCCATGCATCTGGCAAAATTTACAGATTCCGGATTTATAATTATTGATAATTCTGGTCCAGTGAAACAAACCGTAGATTATATTTTACAAATTGTTACTAAGTAGCGTTTGTCGTAATCAAAAAGCAAGTTTTCATAATTATGCTTAGCATAAGCAGGGCGTGATATAGTAGAGCATAATGAAGACGTGGTATGTTGTAGCACTCGCACTCATTATTTTGCTACTTGGCGGGTTAACGTCTTTCGCTGCCAGCCGGTTTGCATCGAATTATCTTGACAAGCAAAAAGAAGTTAGCGAAAAACCATTCATTACTATTTGCTCCCAAAAGTTCAAAAACCATACCGCCACCATAGAAAATAGTGTCGTAAAACCTAAGACGACAAAAGCTAAACTATGTGACACACTGACAATTACTAACAAAGACGATAACACGCGTAAAATTGCTTTTGGCAAGCACGATCATCATCAAGCATATGACGGAGTGGTTGAAAAAATCCTTGAAAAAGGGCAGAGTGTCACTGTTACATTGAACGAGGCTGGCAGTTTTAAGTTCCATGACCACTTCGAAGACAAGACGATCGGCTATTTTACTGTGAGCAAATAAGGTCCGAACTTATTGCTTATGCTATGCTATAGATAAGCGAGACAAGGATGAGCC
>CAYXGU010000088.1:0-1827 GCA_964464645.1 uncultured Candidatus Saccharibacteria bacterium | reverse complement strand
CGTATAAACGGCCACGGACACATCTTACCCGAACCAAACCAAATTCCTCAGTTTATGAAGGACAAAAAATTGTTTTGGATTGATGAGGATAAAAAATTTATGCGACAAGGAAATTGGAGCAGGCCCATTACCGACCCAAGCTTTTTTTTAAAAGAAAAGTTGGCGTGGATGGAAAAAAACGATATCTCGCATGGCGTAATGCTCAACCTGTCGCAGGTGTATTGCAACGGTTGGGAAAAACAAGATGCTATTGATGCCATTCGTTGGCAAAACGATTTTAACGCTTCCGTTCAGCACAATTTTCCTGATAAGTTTACTTGTGGTTTTGTGGTGCAGCCACTTTACATGGATGAAGCCCTAAAAGAAATTGAGCGTTGCGTAACCGAACTAAAATTAAAACTGCTGTGTTTGCCCACCCATTTTTTAAATGCTCAAAACCAGTGGATTTCGGTTGCCGACGAAAGTTGTTTCCCGATTTACGAACTAGCAAACAAGTACAGCTTAGCCATAGAAATACACCCGTACGATGGCGAAAAAATGGTGGCATTAAAAGACGACTATTGGCGTTTTCATTTGGTGTGGATGATGGCACAAAGTGCCGACACCCTGCATTTGTTTACCCTAAAAAACATACCCAACGCTTTTCCTGATATACGCACCTGTTTTGCTCATGGCTGTATGCTGGGGCAAGCAAACTTTGGAAGAAGAGTACAAGGTTTTGAGGGCCGACCCGATTTGTTTGAAGGCACCGTAAACCCAAAAACCACCTTGGGGCACCCCAACCTGTTTTTTGATACGCTGGTGCACGACCCCTACACCTTGCAATTGCTAAAGCACCGCGTTGGTGTGCCGCAAATTATTGCTGGGCTCGACGACCCTTACCCACTAGGCGAAATGGAAACCGTGCCCGGTTGCTACCCCGGTAAAGTAATTGACGATGCTGTTAACCTCAACATTCTCACCCCACAAGAAGCCCAAATTATTTGGTACGATAACGTGCTAAAGTGGTTGGGGTAGTTTTTTTCTCTATATTTGAAAAAAAGATAAACTTGATAAAGAGTGTTTTTTATCAGGCGAAATTGATTTTAAGAAGCATAGTATAAAGATATAACCAACAGAAAAATAATAGAAATAAATAAAATGACAAGCACAGCACAACGGCAAGAATTACAAGCCAAGATTTGGAAAATAGCCAACGATGTTCGTGGCTCAGTGGATGGTTGGGATTTTAAACAGTTTGTGTTAGGAGCACTCTTTTATCGTTTTGTTAGTGAAAATTTTACCAATTATATCGAAGCAGGTGATGAAAGCATTGATTATTCAAAATTAGCGGATAATATAATCACACCTGAAATAAAAGACGATGCCATTAAAACAAAAGGCTACTTCATTTATCCAAGTCAGCTTTTTGTGAATATTGCCAAAACAGCCAATACCAACCCCAATCTTAATACAGACTTAAAAGCTATTTTTGACGCTATTGAAAGTTCTGCCAATGGGTATCCTTCTGAACAAGATATTAAAGGATTGTTTGCCGATTTCGACACCACAAGCACACGACTAGGAAATACCGTTGAAAGCAAGAACAACACTTTGGCTAAAGTCTTAAAAGGAATTGAGGAGCTTGATTTTGGAAAATTTGAAGACAACCAAATTGACCTTTTTGGTGATGCTTATGAGTTTTTGATTTCCAACTATGCAGCCAACGCAGGAAAATCAGGAGGCGAGTTTTTTACACCGCAACACGTTTCTAAACTGATTGCTCAATTAGCAATGCACAAGCAAGAGAAAGTAAACAAGATTTACGACCCGGCAGCAGGTTCTGGT
>CAYXGU010000087.1:0-1864 GCA_964464645.1 uncultured Candidatus Saccharibacteria bacterium | reverse complement strand
ACATCTAGCACTGGAGGCTCATCTAGCTATGCTTTTGGAACTACAACAGTAAAACCTTCAACACTTGGCCATGTTGATAAAAATGCCATAAACTCGTTATCTTCCCAAAAAATTCCAGGAGTTTGGATATTACCTTTTATAATTTCACAAAAGATACATTTTCCTTCTTCTGTTGATGACTTGTAGTTTGCCATTTTAAAAAAATAAGAGATTTTATTACTATAAACTTTCCGCTTTAGGGCTCAAAACTTTTTGCACATAACGTTTGCCGATATGCGATATTTTGCACATCCATTAAAATTAAATTTGTGCGAAATATGGGTGAGAGAAAAAGATTATCCGCTGGAAATATTTACACTCTTTTTCTTGAACCGCATATCGGCTGTTATATAACGTTTACCTTGCGTCGTCGGATTAAATATAAAGCGTTGACTATTATTCCCAGTAATGGAATTAAAACAAACAAAGCCCCTAGGGCATATCCGTGGCAGTCAGATTGACATTCAGAAATAGGATACTGTCTTAACCAAGATAATTGTTGGATTGCCTGCCAAATAAATAGAACATAAAAGAGAGCGGACTGTCTAAAGTGATCATTTATTGAGGGCTGCTTTGCGTGGTCAATTTTTTGGACGACGAAATTACCAAGATAGAAAGTACCAACTGCTACCAACAAAAATATGACAGCACCTTCTAAATCGCCTTGCCGTCCAAAAAATGACCGCAGACCAAAGATGCCCTCATATAGACTCCATATGTTTAGGGTTAGAATGAAAACTGGAACGATGAATAGCGAATATGCTATAGGGGCGATTATTTTTCTCATAAGCAAGGTAAATGTTATATAACGTTCGCGGGCAATGTGCAGTTTTGCCGGAGGCAAAATTGGCTAATGCCATTTCGCAAACTTTGCTCCACTATATCAGTAATGGCTCACGAACACATGCCCGCTGTTGTAGGAAGTAGTTTTAGTCCAAATCAATCTTTACTGCTCCTCGGCTACTTGTTTCAGCATGAAGTCGCTTTATCCCTTCAATATGTGAATTAGGATCATGACGCATATTGTCTTTCATTTCGTTGAGCAGTAAAGCACCACCCGCTCGCACCATGTCAAAAAATATCACCGATTCGATACAAAACTGTTGAATCCCTGTTTTATCTCTCATGTCTTTGATGAAGGTTTCAGTTTTATCTGTTGTCCAAGCTTTTGGAGCTATCATGATGTCGTTTTCTCTAGGCAGACCGTAGAAGTGCACGATAGAGTTCCTTAACCGATACAGATCAGAGGATGTTACTTCTTTAAGTAGCTTGCTCGAATCATATACATTGTTGCTTGTTGTTAAACAATAACCATCAATCCATCGTTTGAAGGATGCACGTTGAGGAACGTATTGTTCACCAATATATGTTAGCCAGTACGTGCTTAGAACATCTACCAAAGTGAAAGACAGAGCAAGCTGTGTTCGGGTTGTAAGAGAAGTACTGCCGGTAAATGCATATGATAGCTCCTCAAGTGTTTCAGAAAGAAAGTTCATGACCTCAATCTCCCTTTTGTTGTGGGCTTGGACAATATATTGCGTGCACTTAGGATTGTTGGTTAGAAAACAGTTTTTGTATTTCTTTGAACTACCACATGGACAGGGACTTTTTCTGCTGATGTTTTTTAACATGGTGCTGATAAAAACTATTTCCTACAACGTCCATGAATAACCGAAGTTTGGCGGCGGTATAATGTGCGCGCCAGCGCCCACCGCCGCCAAATTTGGGTGAACGAATGGAGCGTAGCGGAATGAGTGAACCGGTTATTCATTGTTCCCAGGCAAAACCTCGGCCGTAAGGCCGTGGTTACCGCTTGTTTCCCCGG
>CAYXGU010000086.1:0-1939 GCA_964464645.1 uncultured Candidatus Saccharibacteria bacterium | reverse complement strand
GGCGCGTGTTTCGAATCTTTTTGCAATATCAGTAAACAACACTCTAAGTGCCGCCTGTGATCTAAGGTGTGAATTTACCTGGTTTAGATTGCTAAAGGATGGACCGCGCTTTGCTTTGGTTACCAGTTTTTCAACATACGGTTTGACAAATTTAGCTTTTGCAACAGTCGTCTCAATCTTGCCATCCAAAATAAGTGATGCCGACAGATTTCTTAGCAACGCCTGCCTATGATCTGTATCCCTATCCATTCTTTTCTTATCAACTCTATGCCGCACTAGTAAGCCCTTCTTTTTTGAGTAATTTTTCTATTTCCTTAATTGATTTGTCTCCTAGGTTTTTAATATCAGCAAGTTCTTCACCAGAAAGCGCGCCTAATTGGCCCAGTGTAGTAATACCTTGCTTTTTGAGTGCATTTATTGTGCGAGTTGGCAGTGGCAAATCTTCAAGGTACACATCTTCGCTTGAACTATCGCCCTCACCACTACCAGGTACAGCTATTTCGGCCTCAATCGGATCCTCACCTCGCGCAAACTTCGAAAAAAAGTTTCTGATTAAAGTTGCACCTTCTTCAAGAGCATCAGCCGGTGTAACCGCACCATTAGTTTTAATGGTAAGAGTTAGCTTATCAAGCCCTGTAACATCGCCTTTTCGCGTTGATTCAACAGCATATGATACGTTTAATACGGGTGAATAGAGCGCATCCAGCAAGATGACGCCGACCTCTGAGGTATTTCGATCTTCAGCAGGTGAATAGCCAACCCCCGGACCAACCGCAACCTCAGCATCAAACTTTGCGGTTTTGCCTGAAACTTCGGCAATGTGTAAGTCTTTATTTATAACCTCAACTTCGGATGAAAACTCAATGTCCCCTGCTGTTACAACGCCAGGACCCTTTTTACTGATCTTGCCAAATATTACATTGGCTGAATGTGATTTAACAACCACCTGCTTGAGATTCAAGGACAATTCGACTACATCTTCTCTAACACCAGGAATCGTTGTAAATTGGTGAGCAACTCCCGGAAATTTAACTTGCATTATTGCCGCACCTTCTAACGAGGTCAGCAAAACTCTTCTTAAGCTATTTCCAAGTGTATGTCCAAAACCTGCAGGCAAAGGGGTAAAGGTGAATACACCAATGCCGTCTTTCTCGGAAACTTTTGTAATTTTTACTTCATTTGGTTTTAAAAGCATTAGTTTCTCCTTAATTTTTTACCTTGAGTAATACTCAATAATTAACTGCACATTAATATTTTCGGCGAGGTCGTCAAGTAAGGGCATTTTATCAAATTTTACATATCTTTCCTTAACGTTTGCGCTCAACCACTCAGGAAGCACAAAACCTTCGCGCAAGTGAATTTTGTCAAAACTAACCGGTTTTATAATATCCCCAACCGCTACTTGGTATGACGGTATTGTAACTTGTTTTCCGTTTACCGTAAAAAAGCCCGATCTAATAAATTGTCTTGCTTGGGCTCTTGATACTGCAAAACCACTCTTATATACCATATTATCAAGCCTTGTTTCAAGGGTCTGCATAAGAATTTGACCCGAAACACCCTTTGTTGCAAGGGCGTTATCAACATATCTTCTAAACTGGTGCTCCAATACTCCATAAATTCGTTTTAGTTTTTGTTTCTCCCTTAGCTGAGATCCATAGCCTGTAGCACTTCTGCGCTGTCTTCGGGAATTACCGTGTTGGCCCGGCGCATAGGCTTTTCTGTTCATGGCACACTTTTCAGACTCGCAGCGCGACCCTTTTAAGTACAGCTTTACCCCTTCGCGTCTACACAATCTACATTTAGGTCCGGTTGTTCTTGCCATAGCTTAGATTCTCCTCTTCTTGCGTGGGCGGCACCCGTTGTGGGCGATTGGGGTAACATCTGAAATTGACACTACGTGCAATCCTGCACTTTTTAGCGCTTTAATTGAAGACAC
>CAYXGU010000085.1:0-1966 GCA_964464645.1 uncultured Candidatus Saccharibacteria bacterium | reverse complement strand
GCGCTGAGCATTATTATCTCTCACCCCATAGCAGACACGTTAGAGCTTTATAAGCTTGGTGCAAGCTATGTAATCATGCCTCTCTATCTGGGAGCTCAATACGCATCTCATATGATAAGTAAGCATGGGCTAGACGCAAAAAGCTTTGCCGAGGAGCGAGAGCGACACTTACAACATTTAGCGAAGAGAGTCGATATATCTTGAAACAACTTTCTTGAATTCTTTATCCATCGCCTTTTTTACACTTTTCTCGTCAATTGCCGACCTTCCAACCATAAATTGATCGTAAATAGAAATTATTTCCTTTGGAAACGATTTTCTAAAGTGAGGATAAACAACTTTCAACTTAAACAGCGCTGTCAAAAACAAATAAAGCAAGAATATACCTGTTGCAAGGAAACCCCACTGCAAAATTACTACAACAATCGGAAAAATAAACAACATTACCCCAATATCTCCAACTACTCTGAAACTCTTGAGACCTTTATGCACATACCTAAAATTACTCAAAGACGAGCCAATAGCTGCGATGAAATAACAAAGCCACCAGCCAAGAGAAAACAAAAATTCAAGATCTACCATGTTACTCTTAGTATATATTATCTTTTGCGACTGTCTTTAGGGTCAAAAATAGTTTTCTCTAAAGCGTCATCATTGAGATGATGAGAGATTTTTTTGCCCCCGTATATAGATGGTAAGATCCCAACTCCATTGCACCCCAAGTTATAAAGAAGTACGGGATTGATTGGCTCTGGCCCAACGCATCGCACTCCATTTGGAGTATAACCCATCAGTCCATGCCACCTGTACTGATATTTAATTTCCCCCTTTGGTGCGAACATGTAAGTTTTGTGCAAAAATTTGTCTATCACATCTTGTGCTTCATTCGGATAAGGATGCTCTTGGGAATAATTATTTGTGTCGTCCATTAGAGACTCGGGTCCGCCTATGCAAATTAGGCTTTGATTCTGATGACCTTCTAATTCAAAGGTTCTGCGCGTTAGATAAAAATAGGGATCAGTATCAAATGCTTCGTTCCCAGTATTACTTTGGTTGGGTAAATAACTAATTGCCACAGGAGAACGCGAATGGTCTTCCAAATATGCTGCCATATAGCCTACCGAACCTTTGACTAGATGGTGAAATTTAGTATCAACATCTTCACCTGCAAGATTTGTTATTGTAAATCTTTCAAAACCATTTGTGCAAAGCACAACTTTTTCAGCAGTTACTTCATGCGAGTGAACTTTCAATCTAGCTAGATTTTCTGTCAACACAACTTCGCCTACTGGACTTTCTTCAAAAAGCGTAAAACGATCGGGATAAGTTTTGAAAAGATAATCCAATAAATCTTCACAAAAAAGAGCACTGTTTAGTACTCCTTTGCGAGCAGATAAAGCAGCAACATAGCTTTTATCTTCAGTTTCTAATAGACTTAAAATGTCTTTTTGTGGCAAAAGTGAATACAAACCCTTGTATTTTTCAGGTATTTTCCCAGCGATATCTGAATCTATCGCTACCATAAGTGGCTCTGTATTAATATGAGCCAATTTGGCATATATATTATTTTCTAAATGAACAATCACTTCATCTAAATCCTGACAACCTGCATAGCCAGTAAATTGAGTAAAAGGTGTTTGGATTTTTGCTTCTCTATATATTTTTTCGAGTAGCACCCATGCGGAATCAATTGAATTCTGTGCCTTTGCTGCCATTTTTAGCCCATATTCTTCCACCAAACTTGACAACTGTCTCTCAAAATAACTAACAATTTGCCCTGCATTGTGTCCTGTGGCGCCATGAGCCACCTTGTCTGCTTCAACCAAAAATACAGATAGCTTGGTATTACGGAGCGTGTAATAAGCTGTTGAAATTCCTGCAATTCCAGCCCCAATGATCGCTACTTGGGTTTTTCTGTTACTAGATAAATGGTGCACCTCGTGCCTGCGATTAAGTTGTGCGATCC
>CAYXGU010000084.1:0-2013 GCA_964464645.1 uncultured Candidatus Saccharibacteria bacterium | reverse complement strand
GGTTCCGGTACTCATGGCAATGCCCACATCATCTTGCGCAAGTGCTGTGGCGTCATTCACCCCATCTCCTGCCATAGCAACAACGGCACCCTGCTTCTGAAGTTCTTTAATTTTTTCTAGTTTATCTTGCGGCATGACTTCTGCCACCACTTCATCAATACCAACTTGATCGGCAATGAAGCGAGCGGTGTTCTTGTTGTCGCCCGTGAGCATGATAACTTTGATGCCAAGCTTATGAAGTTTGCTGACCGCATCCTTGGCCTCCGGCTTAATCGAATCAGCCACCATAAAAATACCTACAACAGTTTCTCTGGTAGCAAGAATAATCGGTGTTTTCCCATTTTTAGTTTGCTCATCGATCGTATTTTTATCGACTGTTAAACCAAGCTCCTCTGCTAATACAGTGTTGCCAGCAAAATATTCCGTGCCTTGAACAGTGCCTTTTGCACCCTTTCCTTTAATTATTTCAAATCGTTCAAGTGGAAATGTTTTAATGCCATGCTCTGTTGCATAGGACATGATAGCGTGCGCTATGGGGTGCTCAGAACGAGCCTCAAGTGAAGCTAGTACGGCAATCGCTTTATCCTTATCCTTGGCTTCCGTCGAGACAAGTTCTGGTTTGCCTTTTGTGATTGTACCGGTTTTGTCTACAACAATCACGGTTACTTTGTGAAGTTTTTCAAGTGTGGCTGCGTCTTTTACCAAAATGCCTTCTCGCGCACCTTTCCCGACACCAACAATAATGGCTGTAGGTGTTGCGAGGCCGAGCGCACACGGACAGGCGATAACGAGTATGCCGACAAACGAGACTAGGCCATACGACAAAGCCTGTGAAAAACCGAAATACTGTGTACCTATGGCAAGCCAGGCAGCGAGTGTTATAAACGACAGAACAATTACAACTGGTACAAACACAGCCGATATTCTGTCTGCTAATGCTTGGATAGGAGCTTTGCTCCCTTGGGCATCTTGAACCATTTGGATAATATGTGATAACAAAGTTTCCGATCCAACTTTCGTTGCCTTAAACGTGAAAGTTCCGGAAGTGTTCAAGGTGCCTGCCACCACAGTTTGTCCAGCTTCTTTTTTGATGGGCATCGGTTCGCCAGTAACCATGGATTCGTCAATAAACGATGAGCCGTCCTGAACAACACCATCAACAGGAATTTTAGATGCAGGCTTTACGATAATCACATCACCTTTTGCAACTTCACCAATAGGAATTTCTTGCTCTTTACCATCGCGAATAATAAAAGCGGTTTTGGCTTGAAGATTGAGAATTTTTTCTATGGCATCACCTGTTTTGAGCTTCGAGCGAGCTTCAAGATATTTGCCGAGCGCGATAAACGCAATGACAACAATAGTAACATCATAATAGGTGTGCTCAACATTGATGTAAGGTGCAAGCGTTTCTTCAAAAGCGGATACTACAAAGCTATAAATAAATGCCGCGCTAGTGCCAATGCCAATAAGTGTGTCCATGTTGGCTTTGCCGTAACGCAAAAAATGATAAAAGCCAAGCAGGTAGGGTTTGCCGACTACGAAAAGCGTGTAGGTTGCGAAGAGGGGAAGAAGGTGGTGAAAAAATTCTTTTAGAATTGGACTCGGGGCGGCGGCAATGCTAAATTGCGCCAAAATGTCCCAGCCCATGACAAAGATACTAAAAATAGCGAGGGGAATTACCGACAATAGTTTGATGCGCATATCATTAAGCTCGGCCAGTTTTTCTTCTTTACTTTGGTTTGCTCCGGTGTGCATCGAATGATCTTCCGTTTTTGACTCTACCAGGGAATACCCCAAATGCTCGATAGATTGAGACAGATGGTGAGGGTTCGTTTTAGTATCGTCATAATCAACCCGGGCTGTTTCTGTGCCGTAGTTTACCTCAGCGGAAGAAACACCCTCTATTTTTTTAAAAGTTTTTTCAATTGTTGCGGCACACGAAGCGCAATGCATGCCCTTAATGTGAAAGGTGTTGTGCATACGTATTTAAGTTTTTTTAATAATACCCAT
>CAYXGU010000083.1:0-2076 GCA_964464645.1 uncultured Candidatus Saccharibacteria bacterium | reverse complement strand
CTTTGCCGAAACTGCCAAACTTTTGACCAACTTTTTTTGAAAAAGTTATCCACAACTTATCAACAAACAAAATTGTTTTATATGTTAAATAGTGTAAATTATTTGCGTGGTAAGGGCTTGCGCACTACTTTTGCAAAAACATTAAACTAAAAACAATGAGTGAGACGACAGGAAAAACGCAAACAAACGCCCGTCAATGGGCATGGGAACAGGTGCATAACGTTACCTCTACGAACTCGGATACAATTGCTTCACAGACACGCAAACGGCAGGCTATGTTTCGGGAGGACGCGCAAAAGCAAAAGCAATACCTATTTTATAAGGCAGCGGAATTGGAGGGAGAAACGCAGCTATTTATAGACTTATACATTGAGAGGTTGCAAATGTTTCTGCAAATACACAAAGCAAAAAACGATGTAAGCATAAAGTATTATGACGAACTTTTGCGTTGCATTAACAAAAGATTGCAGGACCTGTGGGCGGCGGGCAAGGAATGGGAGGGCAGGATAATTAAGCTAACCAACCTTAGAAACCAAATTAAACGGCGTGCAACGGACGGCAAATTTAATAGGACTTATTATAAATTTATTGAAGAAATCACAAAAGAACTTCGCTATGAATAAAGACTACGAAAACGCTAAAATAACAATACAGGGCTTGAAAAATAGCGGTCAATCGGTAGCGGAAATAGCGGCAAAATTTCAGCAATGGGAATTGCCGTTCACCATTGGAGATGTTATAAATATGTATTATAGCGAAGTGGTTTTTTACGAGTTTCAGATACATAAAGAACTAACAAGCCTAAACGAATACATTAAGCATGAGAGAGGTAACAGGTATGCCGCTGCTAACCTCAAAAAAAAGAATACCGATATTTGCGCTGCTGCTGCTAAGAACATGAGGCAAGTAATGCGGGCAGGTGAAAAGGAAGTGAGTAAAGCGAAGCTAACACCACTGCCAGACCGACAATACAATATTATAATAGAGTGGACGTTTACGAACCGGCGTACCGACCCCGATAACCATTTTTTTGCTATCAAATTCATATTAGATGGTTTAGTAGCATCTGGTATGTTGAGTGGTGATACGTGTAAACAAATAGGCTTTATTTTCCATAGTTGGCAAATCGGGAAAAAGTTCAATATAAAGGTGAAATTGTTTTAGTTTGTAGTGGATTAAGTTTGTTTAGCCCTGCCGGTTGGCGGGGCTTTTTTGTGCTTTTTTCTATTGTTAATAACTTGTGGATAACTTTTTGAAAAAAAAGTGTCAAAAAGTTTGGTGGTTTCGGCAACCTGCCGTATCTTTGCATCATCAAAAAACACAAAAACACTTTTACAATGCAAAGCAAAGACACAACCCGTTACGTTTTAGGAATTAGCAGCCATACCGACCCTACCGTGTGCCGGTATGTTAGCCAAATTTTTTACACATACGAAGAGGCAAGAGAGGCGCAGGATAAGGCATTCTTTGAGAAGGGTCTCATCACGGCGGTCGTAGTTTACGACCCCGAAATGTACAACAAAATTTAATCACAACAAACAATGAAAACATTTAAAGTTAAAACCGTATCTGAGTATGCCTGCATTGAGGTAGGCACTTTTTACGAAATGGAGGATAGCGGAATCAAGTTTGCCAACTCTGCCGAGTTTGCAAATTACTTCCCTTACGCACCGATGTGTTATGTTTGCAAAGACGTTGCGACAGCCGAAACAGTAGCAGGTAAACTTCGCGCTTTGTATAACCAAATTGACGCACAAAAAACCGCTTTAATTGAAGCCGCAAAGTCTGCCAACTCGCAGGCTGAAATAGTGTGCTTTAATGTCCCAACCATTATGCCGGTAATGGCAGACATGGTTGAGTTTGAAATCAAGACAGATGAAGGCAAAGACTATACGGTTGAGGCATATTTAATAGAAGACATTGCCGACCTTGCAGGCATGGATGCTATGTTTGCAGTCCCCGCAAAGTCGCTGTACCATCTGGACTATAATGTCCGAAAATGTTGGATACAAGCGGCAGAGTTAATGGACGTTACCCGCATAATTCGCAAAGGGATATACTTCATCCCCGAAGCCG
>CAYXGU010000082.1:0-2093 GCA_964464645.1 uncultured Candidatus Saccharibacteria bacterium | reverse complement strand
TATATTTGTTTGATTAGGTTTATTTTTGGATTCAACTCTGGGGAGAAATTGTCATTTCCAAGCACAAAATAACCAGCCTGAAAATTTATGGCTACCAAAATTATGGTTATGAGTAGGGAAGTGATAAGAAACCTGCTTTTTGCCATAAGTATATTTTAGTTTGTTTTTGTATTCGTAGCAAAAGCAAAGAATCCGCGATTTGCCTTTATCTTATTGCGTATCGCTTTGTAGACTCCGTGGAATTAGGTGGTATAAGGCTAAAGCGAATCCACATACTCCAAAACCGCCTGCGGAGTCGTCACAATCTTCAGCAAATCCGCCTCGCCGTCCCGCATCAGCATGTATTTTTCAAACGCAACAACAATATCGTGCCAAAAATCCCCAAACAAAATAATCGGCTTGTGATGTCCTTCGTGTATACGTGAGCTGGCCCAAGTCATACCAAATTCGCTAATTGTGCCGGTGCCACCCTTAAACAATATGTGTACGTCCGCATTTTCGAGCATAACTTTTGTGCGGTCAAAGTAGTCAAGGGTGATAACTTCTTCATCAAAGTTGTTTGTGGGGTCAACACCTTCAAAGTTGGCGTGCTTGTGGTTGGGGTGGTAGGTGACTGCCAGCACTTTTTTTCCGGCCATGTGGGCGCCTACGGTTGAGGCTTTCATAATTCCAGGTCCGCCGCCGTTGACAATGTGGTGCCCGTTTACAGCAAGCAGCCGTGCGGTTTCTACGGCGTCGGTGTAGATGCGATCAGTTTCGGGTACACTGGCACCGCCCAAAAAGGCTATATGTTTTTTCGCAGTTGTTTCTCCTTTTTCCATAGGTTTTCTAGCTCTAAATACGCGGTAACCGGGTTTGGTTGTGCAAAGATCGCGGCTCCTGCTTCGGCAGAGTCTGCACCCGCAACTACCAGCTTACTAATTGTAGCCTTATTGGCGCCGCCGTCAATCTGTACCGGAATAGTTGGGAACAGCTGCTTAACTTGGGCAATTTTTGCCAGCGCTTTTTCTTGCAGTGGTCTACCCTGTGCTCCTGGAGTGACGGTCATTAGTTGAACCGCCTGAAAGCGCCCGGCGTGAACGTGGAGGACAGAAACCGGTGTTTCGGGATTTAAAGACAGACCAACTTTATACTTGTGTTCAGGCCCAGTTTTAAGAAATGAGTTAATTTCGTGTTCACCTGCCTCGACTTGAGCATAAATAGTACACAACTTTGGAAAGGTAAGTTGTACAAAGTTGCTTGGGTCTGTGACCATGAGATGCAATTCGATGTCTGTGTGCGGCGAAAGCGTGGTTAATTGTGTATATGGTTCGAATGTTTTACCATCTACAAGCTTCCCGTCGGCAATATCAATTTGCACTAGGGGGGCGACGTCCTCAATTAGGGCCAATTTCCGCGTAACTTCGGAAAAATCCCGCTCAAAAATCCCGGGAACAATGAATGTACTCATGCTTGCAAATCGCTTTGCGCAAATTTGGTAAGCCTTCGGTTATGTCGCTCGGCGTTGCTAAATTCTGCTTGCAACCAGGCGTCAACCACTTTTAGTGCAGTATCTGCAGCAATGTATTTTGCCGGCAGTGCAAGTACATTGGTATTATCATCAACTCTTGAACTGCTGGCGTGGTCAGGACTCCAGGAGAGAGCACACCTAATACCCTTAAACTTGTTGGCAAGCATACTGACACCAACCCCATTTTTGCACAAAAGTATGGCCACAGCCTCGGTGGGCCTTTCTTGCACGTGTTTTAGTGCTGGAATTACAAAGTCGGGGTAGTCGTCATCTTGTGTAAAAACCGGTGCACCCATGTCCACAACTTCGTAGCCTTGGGTTTGCAGGTGTCCAACAAGTGTATTTTTAAGCTCAAAGCCGCCATGATCTGCTGCGATGTATATCATCTACTTAATGGTAGCAGATTTGATAGCAGATTTCCGCCTGACTGTAACAAAAAGCACGCAGCCGGCCACAAACAATACTGCCGCAAGCCCGCCGGTAAACCACGCATCTATACGGGTTGGTGCGAGCAAAAGCCGAATCATGCTATAGCCGATTAAATACAGGGCAAGATAACAACCAGCTGGCAAACTCTTGTATT
>CAYXGU010000081.1:1246-2113 GCA_964464645.1 uncultured Candidatus Saccharibacteria bacterium | reverse complement strand
TGTGTTATTAGTTTGTATGCCGGATCCAGAACCTGTTGTGTTGAGCGGTAGTTTTGCAAAAGGGTAACCATTTGTGCCATGGCGTAGTCTTTTTGAAACTCCAAAATGTTTGACACCGCCGCGCCGCGAAATTTATAAATTGACTGTGAGTCGTCTCCGACCACAACTAGGCTTCTGTTGCCCATTTTTTGCGGACAAAGTTTTTTTATTAACTCGTATTGAGCTAGGTTTGTATCCTGAAACTCGTCAACCAGAACGTGGGTAAATTGTGTTTGATATTGTTTTAGTATGTTTGGGCGGTCAGCAAAAAGTTTAAGCACCCACGTAATTAAGTCGCCAAAATCCAGCTTTGACTCCGCAAGCTTAAGTTCCTGATAAGTTGTGTATACGTGCGCAAGCTCATGCCAGCGCTTTTTTTCGTCGGTGTCGCCGGAGAAATTTTTGGCGTATTGCGCAAGCTCGGCAGGTGAAATATTTTCGTCCTGCAGGCGCGAAATAAACTTTAGGATCGCTGAGATAAATTTGGTTGGATTGCCAAGCGGTCTAAAATACTCAAGCCCTAGTTCAAAAAGATGCTGTCTAAGTAATAACCACTGTTCGGGGTACGAAATAATCTTGTAGCCCGAATTTAGCCCCAACTCCAAACCAGATTCTTTTAGCACTCGGTCTGCAAAGGCATGAAAAGTGTAAATCCACGGTTCTTCGTACCCAAGCGGCATGACGTCGTCAAGTCGGTCTACCATTTCTTGAGATGCTTTACCTGTTAAGAACTTAATAGCTTCTGCTGCTTCTTTTGGATGTTTCGTATTTGTGCTCATTGAGTATGAAACTGTAAATAATAGATTACCTTGCTTATCTCCTGCTGGA
>CAYXGU010000081.1:0-1236 GCA_964464645.1 uncultured Candidatus Saccharibacteria bacterium | reverse complement strand
GTTTTGTTTTTGGACAAGGTTTTTGATTCGTTCGGTTATAACTCGCGTTTTGCCTGTACCCGCACCTGCTACAACTAGCAACGGACCGGTTTTATATGCAATAGCTTTTTTTTGCTGTGGGTTAAGTTTGAATGCTTGCTTTTTCATGCTTCTTCATTATAACGCAAGTAGCAGTCATGCAAATTTAAGCAAAATGTGCTATTCTTTCACTATTACTATCGGTCAAGGAGACGGGAATGAAGAAAATGGCGTTTCTAGCTCTGCTGATCGCGGGGCTTTTACTCTTCGGCCAGCTGGCCGCCAACACCTACGACAGTGGTAACACTGTTGGAGGCCTTATCTTATCGGTCGGGCTAGCGTCCATCTTGTTTTTTGCCTTAGCATTCGTGCTAAGGCTTACAGGTCGCTAGCCCCACGCGGGGAATCCTATTCTGGGGTTCCCCTTACACCCCGCTTAACTCTAGCTTTCCAACAACTTCTCTTCGGGCACACCCAAATGCTCAACGCTCTCAATTTTGCCAAACAATCTTTGATATTTTTGCTGTACACGATCCATCGCGCCGGCGGTCCGTCCAAGGTGGCCATCCAGTACCTGCAGATCTTCATTAAATTTGCCGGCTTCAACTTTAATTCCCGCCAGCGCTTTTAAAATCTCACCTGCGTGTTGTTCGAGTTCTTGTTGTTGATACCCAACCAACAACACTTTCAAAAAGTACGACAGGGTGTTTGGCGAGGCCATCACCACACTTTTGTTTTTGGCGTATTCTTCAATCTCAGGCGTGTTCACAATTAGTTCGTAGTACACATTTTCGGATGGAATGTACATGATTGCCTGTTCAGTGGTGCCTTCTTCGGGGAGCAAATATTTGGACGCAATTTCGTCAATTCTATTTTTCACATCTTTTATAAACGCTTTTTTTGCTCGGTCGCGGCTTTCAACATCGTTACCAACAAGCATGGCTTTAAAGTTTTCCATCGAAAATTTGGAGTCAATAGGAATAAGGCCCTTTTCGGTCTTAATCACGGCATCACACACATCGCCGGAACGAAACTTGTACTGGGTTTTGTACAAATCCTTTGGCAAAGCGTTTGCCAAAATGTCGTATAAAAACTGTTCGCCAAGCCCTCCCCGTAACTTGGGTGATTTTAGAATGTTGCTCAGATCCTTCATGTCGGCGCTAAATTCCTGCAACCCACCAAGCTGCTGCTGCACACCTTGCACAACTTTAGTTGTTT
>CAYXGU010000080.1:0-2284 GCA_964464645.1 uncultured Candidatus Saccharibacteria bacterium | reverse complement strand
GGGCGCCAAATGTGAAACCCGTCTTTCCACTGATTAAGATACCAATAACAAAACACCCAATACATGCAGTTTAATGCATAGAATATCCATCTATATTTTCTTCCCAACAAGTTATAACTTCCCACTAAAAAAAACGGTATTCCCCACAGGATATAAGAACGATTTAATACCGGTGTAAATAAGTAAAAAAGCAGAAATGGAAAAATACTTAAAATATATTTATCATGTGTAACTTTTTTAGCATATAAGATACTTGCAACAACCCATCCGCCAAAAATTGAAAGCAGACTGTAAACTTTGAATGGTACAATTCTAAAAAACTCAATTTTATAGAAATACGCAACATAGTACAAATATGGTCGACCTTGTACAAAACGATCACCGTGCACAAACACAGCTCCTTTTATATAAGTCGTAAACTCATGTAAACTTTTCATAAAAGGAAGGCTTGCAACAAGTGCAACTACGGCTCCAGCAACTACAAATCGTATTTTATCCTTTGCGACTAGTAAAAATACCGGAAAGAGAATTATAGGAAAGGTCTTAACTAAAACTGCTAAAGAATATAACACACCTGCTTTTACGTCATCTTCACCAACATAGTATAGTGCCCACAGCGCTAATGCCACCGGAATACCGTCATATGGTGAAAAGCTTTCCTTTGCAACAAAGTAAGGGTTAAACATCCAAAAAAGCACACAAAACACCAACATAAAATTATCTCTTTGCCAGTACTTTCTGACAAAAAAATACACAATTGCTAAGTACGAAATCACTACCGGAATTTTGACTAAGTAGGCCACAAGTTCCGGACCAGCACCGGTTTTGCTCCAGATAATAAGATATAGCACATAAAAACTATAGTTAAGATACAAAATACCCGGAAAATATGCATATCCTTTATTGGATGGATCAGTATCCAACATTTCATAAGATGAAACTGTAAATTCGTATGGGCTTATACCCATGATTAGCTGCTTAACTGAGTCTATATGTAATTCAAAATCACCTCCGCTTAGTTTAAACAGGGGCGCACGCAAATAAAAACCGTAGGCAACTATAACTACAACTAAAGCTAAGTATGCATATTTTGAATTCTGCCTAAAAAAGGCCGGCATGCATACATTCTAACCCTTAAAATGCTAAAATGAAAAACACAATGCCAAAACACAAAAGATACATACGGTCAGAAGAAGAAATAAAGGACAGACTAAAAAAACACATGATATTGTTATTCGCCATTCCGCTTACCCTACTGTTGGTTTTCTTGCTTTTTGGCCCAACCATCGGCGCGCTTTTTGGCTTTTTGTCAAAGTACCGGGGTGTGACCGGACAAGAAGACACAATTGCACCACCACCCCCTATTTTTAAGGATGTACCAAGCGCAGTCAAAGACACCACCATGAATTTAGAAGGGTTTGCCGAACCAGGGGCCACAGTAACATTATTTGTAAACGGACCGCAAGCGGGAGAGGCTCTTGCCTCAGGCGAAGGGACATTTTTGTTTGAAAATGTAGCACTTATTAACGGTAGAAATTCAATTTTTGCCAAAGCAATAGACGGCTCAGGTAATGAAGGCGAAAAATCACAAACCTTATCTATTGCAGTAGACAATGACAAACCTAAAATTGAAATTAGCTCACCAAAAGACAACGAGACTGTGGCCAACCTAAACAACCGCATTACAATAACCGGCTCAGTGAACGAAAAAGTAGAGCTAAAGATAAATGATAAATACGCCACACTTAGGCCAGACAATACCTTTGAGTACTCTCTTGGCGTAAGTGAAGGAATGGTTACTATTAAAATTACTGCAACCGATGAGGCCGGCAATTCAGCTACAGAGGAAATTACTGTTAAGTACGAAAATAGAGGTAGCTAGCACACACCAAACACATAAGCCATAAAAAGAGTATTTGAGGATAAAAAAGCGCGTTTATAAACTGTGACTGCGCCAAAAGCCCCAACGAAGCACTAATTATTACAACCGCAAATTCATTTTTTGTTACAAGTACCTCAAAAAACGGAAATAAATACGCTGCACCAAACACAACCGCCCCAATAACACCGGTGGTTGCAAGTACAAATAGCATACTCGAATCAGCTCCTGCGCCGGCATTTCCACCGCTTGTCCCAGAGTCAAAAAAACCATACTCTTGTTGTGCAAACCTATATGCATTAAATCCCACACCTAAAAACAAGTTGTCTTGAGCAATTTGCATCGCATTTTGCCACGAAATCAACCTGTATTGCGCGGAATCCGCCGGGTCGGTAGTACCAGAAA
>CAYXGU010000079.1:0-2346 GCA_964464645.1 uncultured Candidatus Saccharibacteria bacterium | reverse complement strand
AAGAGACTATAAAGCTATCCACCAGGTTTTTGGACAATGTAGTAACTGCTAATCAATATGTACCTTCTGTGCCACAACTCGAAGAGGCGGCGCTTAATGCGCGTAGAATTGGGCTTGGTTTTATGGGACTTGCAGATGCAATGTATGCGCTTGGTATACGCTATGGAAGTGACGAGGGTGCTGAGTTTGCGGCGCAAGTAACTGAGTTTATGCGTTACCATTCAATGCTTTATTCGGTGGAACTTGCGCGAGAACGTGGTCCGTTTCTTAAGATTAAAGGGAGTATATATGATCCTAATAGTATGAGCTGGCAGCCACCAAAGCCGCTAAAAGCATACAAAAGAGATTTTGGCAGACCACAGCTTAATTGGGACAGCGTTGTTACAGGGATTAAGCAGTATGGGATTAGAAATGCCGCCCAAACAACCGTGGCGCCGACCGGCACAATTTCAACAGTTGCGGGTGCCGAAGGTTATGGGTGCGAACCAGTATTTGCACTTGCCTATTTGCGCAATGTGTATCAGGCAGCAGGTGGACAGGAAGGTATGACCTTAACGTATGTAAGTCCGCTTTTTGAAAGTGCGCTTACTCAACTTGAGTTACCTGAGGATGAAAAAAACTTTGTAGTCGACGAAGTGGTAAATAAAGGTACGTGTCAGCATATTACTGTTTTACCGCAAAAAGTGCGGGATGTGTTTGTGGTGTCCTCAGACATTACCCCCGAAGAGCACATTACTATGCAGGCATCAATTCAGGCTTTTATTGATAACTCAATCTCAAAGACCTGTAATTTTCCTGAGGGTGCCACTCTTGAAGATGTCGCAAACGCATATTTGCTTGGCTGGGAGCTTGGGTGCAAAGGGTTAACAGTGTATGTAACAGGCAGCAGACAGGAAGTTGTACTTGAAACAAAAGAAACCAAAGCAAAGAAAGAAGGTGGCGGAGAAGCTGAGGGCGAACTTGTGGCAAAAAGCCCCGCAAAGAATCTTGACCGAGCTCACAGACTTACAGGCGCAACATACAAGATCGCAACCCCACAGGGCAAGGCTTTCATTACAATTAACCGTGACGCAGAGAATAACCCGTTTGAGGTATTTGTAAGCGTAGGCAAAGCCGGTAGTGACGTAGCCGGGTTGTCAGAAGCGTTAGGCAGATCACTTTCCGGGTGGTTGAGGGCATCAGCGTCACCTATTGCTACTGCAAAAGAAATTGTTGTACAGCTGGTGGGCATTGGCGGTGCGCGCTCAGTCGGCTTTGGCAAAAATCGGGTAAGTTCGATTCCTGATGCTATCGCAAAATCGCTTGCAGACGATCTTGAAATTAAAATTCGCGCCAATGGTTCAAACATAATTGAAGAAAATGGCAAAGAGGTATCGTTTGCGTCCCATTTTGATATGTGCCCTGATTGCGGCAACACAACCCTAATTAAAGAAGAAGGGTGTGCTAAGTGCTATGAGTGTGGCTATAGTGTGTGTTAGGTGGTAAAATCGCCTTGACCTGCACGCGACCAGCTATATGAAAATTTACACAAAATCAGGTGATGGGGGCTATTCTTCGGTACTTGGTGATGCGCGTATTGCAAAGTCTGATCCTATTTTTGAGATTTTAGGTACCCTAGACGAGCTAAATGCCTGTCTTGGGTTTGCACAACATTCACGCCTTAAAGTAAAAGGCATTGCAAATCAAATTCAGCAGGATTTATTTTCGCTTGGGGCGCTAATGGCAAGTGGAGAGGTGCCTGTTGTTTCGGTCGAAAAACTTGAGACAAGGGTCACATGGCTGGAAGAAACAATTGATAGTTTGGATGAAAAAGTTCCAAAATTGCAAAACTTTATTCTGCCGGGAGGTGCTGAGGTTGCGTGTCAGCTCCATTTAGCGCGTGCGGTTGCCCGCCGGCTTGAACGTGCTTTGGTTGAGTACTACACTAGTAACAAGCTAGAAAAATCAGTAGTTGTGCTCACATACATAAATAGACTGTCGGATCTGTTGTTTGTGATGGCGCGGTACGCAAATTTTAAGCTTGGCGTAAAGGAAGAGATATGGAAAAGCACCCTTCAAAATTAAAATACATTTTTTTGTTGATTATCTTAATAGCGTTTGGCATTGGAGTTACTGCGCTTTTAGCGTACCGTGCATATTCGACAGAGATATTCTTTGAGCTTTCAAACTCAATGTGATAAATTTAGACAGTAAGATGTTTACTAAATTCGAGATA
The DNA here is from genome assembly GCA_964464645.1 of uncultured Candidatus Saccharibacteria bacterium. GTDB lineage: Bacteria > Patescibacteriota > WWE3 > UBA101185 > UBA10185 > CAYXGU01. Next base: position 131 of record CAYXGU010000079.1, on the reverse strand, counting down.
ATTATTATCTAAATATCGGGGCTAATTTTTTGGTTCCCGACGAGGCCTTTTCTAAGGCTTTTTTTATTCATTTATGACAGATACCCAAACACTACAAGACATTGAAAACGAAATGTTGGCCTTTTGGCAGA
>CAYXGU010000078.1:0-2365 GCA_964464645.1 uncultured Candidatus Saccharibacteria bacterium | reverse complement strand
CTTGTTGTCGCTTCTTGCCATTACGATAGTGCTGGAACTAATTGTCTCGTTTCATTTTTTTGCAAAGTCCCGCCGAGTATTAGTTGCCTTAATCTCCGCAAATGTAGTTTCGGTTTCACTGCTTTACATCTTGACCACGTACATTCCATTTACAGGTTTTATAGGGGTAGTGATTTTGGAAGCTGGGGTTATAATCTTTGAGGCTTTATTTATGGGGCGTTGGCTCAAGGAACCCGACTTCAAAAAAATGCTCCGTTATTCGGTCGTTGCGAATGTGATTTCATTAAGTGTCGGCACCTTGGTGATCACACTTTTAAGTTCTCCGGACTCTGTGCTGGAATTTTTATCTCAAATGATTTCTCAAAACTAGGTTAGACATTGTCCTTATCAAATTTAAACTTCGCCCGGCTTCCTATATAATAAAGCTATGAAACACGCACTCGTCACCGGAGTTACAAAAGGAATAGGCAAAACAATTGCCAAAACACTTCACGCCAGCGGTTTTTATATTTTCGGTGTGTACAAATGGAGCGAGCTCTACACTGACGAAGAACCACTTGCCAAAGAGATAGAAAAAGAACTTGCTAATCTAACTGTAATCCCATGTGACCTTAACGACAGAGAAAGTTTTGAGAAAATTGCTGATGCTATTGGCACTACTAAACTTGATGCAGTGGTACACAACGCCGGCGAGTTCTTGCAAAATAATTGGCAAGATTTTGATATACAAGCATGGGACAGGTCACTTAATGTAAATATGGCGGCTCCGCTTTTACTCACAAAAAGGCTGGAAAGAAACCTTAACGATAACATCGGAATAGTTGCAATTACCAGCACAGACGGCCTACATGCAGGCTTTGACGATCTGGGATACGCTGTGAGCAAGGCAGGCTTAAACACCGCGGTTAAATGTTTGGCAGCTGCGCTGGCTGCTAAAAAAATTAGGGTAAACGCGGTTGTGCTAAGTTGGGCAGATACCCAAATGGCCGAAAATGCCAATGTGAATGTGCTGGCACACGATAAGGCGCTTTTGGGAAGAAACGCCTCGACACAAGAGGTGGCAAATGTGGTTGAGTTTTTGCTTTCGGATAAAGCGTCTTACATGACCGGCTCCCTGGTTGTTGTTGATGGCGGCTATACTTCGGTGGATTATGTTGTGAAGAAGGAATTTGAGAATAGAAGAATTAATTAACCGGGTGCTCCAACCTTTTTTTGCTTCTTTAATCGTCCCTTCGCCTCTTTTCGCGCATTTAACTCCTCCATTAATCCACCGCTTAAAATACCGGTAGGCAATGCAATAACCCCAATACCAAGCAGGGCTATAACCGAGCCTAACAGTCGCCCAATTCCCGTTACGGGATACAAGTCACCGTACCCAATTGTGGTAAGGGTAATAACTGCCCACCATAACCCGTTGCTGGCATTTGCAAACTTATCAGGTTGCGCTTCGTGCTCAGCGTAATACATCAGCAGACCGGACACAAAAACTAGCAAAATAACAAACCCGAATGTCATGCCGAGTTCAGTCTTTTTTCGCCTAAACACGCCACCAAGTAGTTCTGCGGCTGCATTAAGTTTTTCAAGCTTTGGCATTCTAAATAGGCGTGTAAGTCTAAGCAACCTAAACAACGAAAGATTTATCGTGGTGAAAAGCGAGATATAAGGCGGGAAGGTTGCTAAACCATCAACAATGCCGTATTTACTAAAGATGTACTTGCGCCTTGCTTGCTTTGGAGTTAGTTCTGGATACTTTAAGTTGGCGGTCCACACACGGGCAACATAATCAAAGGTAAACACAACCGTAATCACAAGATTAAAAAACAAAAAAAGCCCGCTAAAGCTTGTAACCAGGGTTTGGTATGTTTCTAGGTACAGCACCATCACACTAACTAGTACAAGAACGGTAATAATTACTTCATACCGGTCGGCTTGTTTGTCGCCTTTTTTGCTATTTTCTACTATTTGGTAGATTCGGTTTTTAGTATTCATCTTGGCAAATTGTATCATACCAATGGATGTTGGAAGAAATTTATGTCATCTAACTAAAACCCTCGCCTACGGCGTGGTAAACTTTTATAGAATGGTTGTATTTCCAACACAAGAATCAGGCTTAGAGCAACAATATGCAAAAAAGCGTAAAAAAGCTGAGTTTTTTAAGGCATTGGTAGGGCTAATCTTACTTACCCTTACCGGTCTGTTGGCTGCGTGGTTAATTTTAAAACCATACTACTATACTGACCTGCTCTCCACATGCATCATAAAAACCCAATATTCTATCCAAAACAAATAAAAAACTGCTTTTAATGACGCGCTTGACTACTTAAAAAATACTGACAGTGCTGGCTATGCACTAGTGTGCTCCAAA
>CAYXGU010000077.1:0-2376 GCA_964464645.1 uncultured Candidatus Saccharibacteria bacterium | reverse complement strand
CGGGCTGCGTCTTGCCCTAATACAAAATAGCAATATTCACACAATCCGGCTCGCATTTATGGGCAAAGCCGGGGCGAACTTTGAAACCCCGCAAGAAATTGGAGTCGCGCATTTTTTGGAGCATGTGGTCTTTGAGGGTACGCAAAAATATCCAACTGAAACAGACCTTACTAAAATAATTAAAAACGTCGGTGGAAGCTTAAATGGCTACACAAATCGGGATGTTGTTACTTACTACGCAACTTTACTCAAAGAGGACCTGGAAATTGGTTTTGAGTTTCTCTCCCAACTATATCTGTACCCTTTGCTCGAAGAACAGCAGGTAAAAAAGCATAAGACTATTATTGCGCAAGAGATTATTAGAAATACTGACGATCCGCTAACCCGCTTTGTGTTTAATATCTACAAATATATGTATCCTAAAACCAGCAGGTGGGCAAAACCAACAATTGGCGAGCTTGCCGACGTGAAGAAAATTACACGTGACAGCTTAGTCGCTTACCGAAGCCACCATTATCACGCGGAAAACTTTGTTCTTGCACTTAGCGGCAATTTTGAGAAGGAAAAAGCTCTTAGGCTTGGAGAAAAATACTTTAGTGCACTAGCACATGGCCAAGCAAACGCTACTACACCAATGGAGATCGACCGCAAGCTAAAGATTTACAACGAAAACAACGCCACGGTTCAGCAGTGCAAATTTTACCTTGATTTTGTGGCGTATGACTATTTTTCATCAAGGAAATACGCGGCAACATATTTAGCAAAAATCCTCGGCGCGCCATACTTGTCTAGATTGTGGAAGATCCGAAGTGAGCTGGGTCTTGCCTATGATGTCAATGCAACAGCCACTAAGGCTTTAGACCACGGTTACTTTACAATTACGGCCGGAATCGATGAAAAAAACCTGCAAAAAGTTTTTGGCATCATAAGAAAGGAGCTTGCATTGCTGTGCTCCGAGCTTGTAACCGAAGAAGAATTCGACCGTGCTCGCAAAAACACCATCTCTACTTTTATATTTGGTGCTGAGGGCCCAATGAACAGAGCGGAATTTTACGCTTATGGTGTGCTGTTTGACAAAAAATTGCTAACTGAACAAGACGAGCTAGCACTGTACGAGAGTGTAACCATTGAGCAAGTCAGAGATGTGGCGCGGGAGCTTTTTTTGCAGGAACCAAAGATTAGTGTTTTGAGTCAAACTGTGAGTAAAAGTGATGTGATGGGGTTTTGGATGGGCAGAAAAGCTGTTTAGTTGCGATTAACTCGCGTAGCTTTTCTGCCCAAACTGACACCTCGTTATCTTCCAGTACCCTGTCTTCCTATTCCAGGACCGCTAGGAAGCGGAACACTACCGGTCTGTGGCCGAACAACCACATTGACACCAGTAGGGGCATCGGCCATGCCGTTGGCAGCTGTAGTTGCCTCGGCAATAGCCTTCAGCTGTTCGGGAGTTGGTGTTTTCACAGCCGGCCTGTCATTACGTCGAGTACCCATATCTCACCTCAAACTAAGACTATACGGTCGATAAATCCTTGTCAGTATAACATAAAACGCACAGCTACAACAGCAAGCCAACTGGTAGCAGTTAAGACTTTGATGTGCTAAACTTACTTGGTAAAAATGAACGCAACTGTAACCAAAAAACCAAAAAATACACTTGAACTCCAGATTGTTGTGCCCAGTGCAGATGTCAAAAAGGCTTACGATCGAAAGTTGGGCGAGCTGGCGCAAAGCGTGACTGTTGCCGGCTTTAGGCAAGGACAGGCCCCAATAGACTTGGTCGAAAAACAGTTGGATATGCAAAAAGTGATGGGAGATGTGCTAAATGACCTGCTCCAAACGTACTACCCGCAGGCACTCAAAGAAAACCATATTGCACCAATTGGCAATCCAAGCATTGATATTAAAACGTTTGATCTTGCGTCAGATCTTGAATTTACAGCTACAGTTGCTACTATACCACCGGTAAAAGTAGGGGACTACAAAGCAGAACTTAAAAAAACAAAAACTCAAAAAGAGCAGGAACTTAAAGCACTAAACGCCGAGAGACTAAAAAAAGGCGACAAAATCGAACAGGACCACATTCACCTAACCGCCGATGATGTATTAGACGCAATTTTAGCAGTAACCGAAGTCGAGCTTGCAGACATTTTAATTGCAGACGAAACAAACAGAATGCTCACACGGCTTGTTGATCAGGCACATTCGGTTGGACTGTCGCTCGAACAATACCTGCAGTCACAAGGCAAAAGCAAAGATGACCTTAGAGCCGAGTATGACGCGATATCGGTGCGCAATCTAACAGCCGAGTTTGCATTAGCGCACTTAATAAAAGAGCTTAATATCGTTCAAACGAAGGAGTGATTCTCGTGGAAACTA
>CAYXGU010000076.1:0-2468 GCA_964464645.1 uncultured Candidatus Saccharibacteria bacterium | reverse complement strand
ACTATGTTTTTAGATTTGCCCAAGCCGGAAACGAGTTATCGCTTTTTATGGAAGAAATTCCCTCAGAAGACGGGTATCAGCCGACTTTAATTGCAGATATGTCAGTGTTTCATGAACGGCTTGTATCTAACAAAGACACTTATATTACGACAATCGAAGCTGTATATGTACCCGCGGATGATATTTTGGATCACGCGGTGCAGTCGGTATTTGGTTTCTTGGAATCTTCTGTAGTGCTGTCTCGCGAAGTGTATAGTCAGGGATTATTTCCGGCAATTGATGTTTTGGCATCTAATTCTTCTGTTTTGAGCCCAAGCATGGTAGGTGTGACTCATTACGAAACTGCACTAGCGGCCCAAAGACTGCTAAAAAGGGCGGAATCACTTGAACGCATAGTGTCATTGGTTGGTGAGTCAGAATTGTCACACGAAGATAGAATTGTATACCGTAGATCAAGAAAGCTCAGAAACTACTTAACTCAAAACTTTCACATTGCCGAAGCGCAAACTGGTCAAAAAGGGATGTATGTTCCGCTCGAAACCACCTTAAAAGACGTTAAAAGTATTCTTGATGGTGTACATGATGAGGTAACAGAGGACAAGTTCTTATACATTGGTGGACTTGATGCCTTAGAAGAAGCACTTAAACGGGGTGCCGCCAAATGAAACTAGTGGTATACAGCAAAGACGAAACAGTTTTTGACGGATACGCCGACACGGTCACTTCATTTAACACTGTTGGTGAGTTTGATATTTTGCAGGAACACGCAAACTTTATTTCGATTATTAAGCAAGAGCTTATACTAAACAAAGGCAAGCCAACCGAAAAACATCTTCCACTAACCGACGAAGCTATATTAAAAGTTTCCAGCAATACCGTTGAGGTGTACGTTTAGTTTGGTTAGTGTGTTAAGGTTATTTTTCGAGTTCAACTGTTACAGCTTTACCCATTGTTGAACAGACGCGAATTGCGGTAACAAAATCGGGCTTTACTTTTTGAGGTTTGTTTTGGCGAAGCGATTTCATAATCTCGGTAAAGTTTTCGACCAGTGCCTGTGTGGCAAAGCTTTTCTTGCCTAGCACCGTATGAATCAAAGGCGCCTCAGCTTCGTTGCGAATTTCAATTTTCCCTTTTTTTATCTGATTAACTGTTTCTTGTACCTTGTCGGTTACCGTACCTGATTTTGGATTTGGCATCATTCCGGCAGGACCTAAAATAGCAGCCACCTTGGCAAGTTTTGCCATGTATTGGGGTTCTGCAACTACAATATCAAAGTCAGTTTTTGGTTTAAGTGTACCTTTTTCGATTTTGGCAATTTCGGCCTCGGTAAGTTCGACATCTGCTCCGGTAATCTTTTCGCTTGCAAACACCGCAACCCTCACGGTTTTTCCTGTACCGTGTGGCAAAACCGTGGTGTACCTAATAGTTTGGTCATTTTTTTTTGGATCAATGTCAAGATTTAAGTGCAGTTCAATGGTTTCGTCAAACTTGCTTGTGGCCTCTGCTTTTACTTTTTCAATCGCTTCAGTTATGGTCATTCGATTACGACTCCCATTGATCTGGCAGTTCCCGATACAATCTTTACCGCTTGCCCTAAGTCTTTTGCATTAAGATCGGGCATTTTTAGCTTTGCAATTTCTTCAACCTGCGCTTTTGAAAGTTTACCAACCTTGTCTTTGTTAGGGACACTGGAGCCCTTTTTTAGTTTGGCATATTTTAATATAAGGCCCGAGGTTAAAGGGGTTTTGGTTACAAATGTAAACGTTCTGTCCTCAAAAACCGTTATCACAACCGGGATTATGTCATCACCCATTTGCGCAGTGCGTGCATTGTATTCTTTACAAAAATCCATTAACGGTACGCCGTATTGGCCAAGTGCCGGCCCTACCGGTGGCGCTGGAGTTGCCTTGCCCGCCTGAATATTTAGTTTTATGTAGCCTTTTACCTTTTTTGCCATACCTAATTGGAGTTTACTTTATAAACTTTTTGCTTGCATAAAGTCAAGCTCAACCGGTGTTTCGCGGCCAAAAACAGATACTAAAACCTTTAATTTACCCTGATCCTCGTTAACTTCTTCGATTTTACCCAAGAAGTCGGCAAATGGACCATCTGTGATCTTAATCGAGTCACCCACTGTAAATTTGGCTTCAAACTTAGGTTCTTCAGTTTTCATGTTACGCACTAAGTTCTCAACTTCCTTGTCGGGAAGGGGAGTTGGGTTGGAACCTGTGCCGACAAAGCCGGTAACACCGCTGGTTGATCGGACCATGTGCCATGTTTCATCACTTAGTACCATTTGCACCAGAATATAGCCCGGAAAAATGCGTTCATCGACTTTGCGCTTTTTGCCTTCTGACACTACTATTTTTTGTTGTTGTGGAACGAAAATTTTGCAGATTTTGTCGGTCTGCCCAAGCGCTTCAACACGCTGTTTTAACGTGATTGCAACTTTTAATTCGTGCCCAGAG
>CAYXGU010000075.1:0-2484 GCA_964464645.1 uncultured Candidatus Saccharibacteria bacterium | reverse complement strand
TGGCAAACAGTTCGGAATCGCCTTTGCAGATATTTCTACAGGAGAATTTAAGGTTTACGAAGGAAAGCTTGAAGAAGCACCCGAATTAGTGGAGCATTTACAACTTAAAGAATTACTCAAGTCCGCGAAAGATCAACAACATTACACGAACGCCGGAAACACCGTAATTCAACCATTAGAGCATACCCTCTTTCAGATTGAAAAGAACACCACCACGCTACTGTCCCATTTTGGTGTACCCAACTTGGACCCGCTTGGACTAGCAGAGTATCCACTTGCCACCACTGCAGCGGGAGTACTTCTCACATATTTTTCTGAAACGAAAAAAACTGAGCCAAAGCACATAACCGCCCTCGAGTATTTTAATCCAAGACACTCTCTTCACGTTGATCCAACCACGCAGAAAAATTTAGAACTTTTTTACAACCTTAAAACGCACAAATTAGAGGGATCACTTTTTGGCACGCTCGACGAAACCAAAACAGCCATGGGCCACCGCTTACTTTATGAGTGGCTATCCTTTCCCGAAACTGACCCACAAGAACTGAACAAAAGATACGACATTGTGGATACTTACATGAAGCAGTCTGAACTATTTACTGCGTTAGAGTCACTCCTGCACCGCTACCCAGACCTCCAACGGTTAACAAGCGCACTTGGCCTTGGCCGAATCCATCCTAAACACCTCTTGGTAATGGCTGACGCCGTCGAAAAAGGAATTCAAATAAATGTGTTGCACCAAAATGTACCCCTCTCCTCTGTTTTAGACGAAACACAAAAGTTAAAATTAGAAGCCTTTACTAAAAAAGTTCGCGACACCATTTCAAGTGACGCTACCCGCCCCACCTATATCGCACAAGGGTACAATACCGAGCTAGACCGGCTGGTCGAACTGTCAACAAATGGTGAACAGTACATTAAAGACCTCTACCTAAAAGAAAAAACTGTTTCGAACCTTCCTGGCTTAAAGTTAAGCTTTAATAATGTCTTTGGCTATTCTTTTGAACTTTCGCGTGTACAAAGCGCCAATGCGCCCGAGCATTTCATTAAAAAGCAGACTTTGGTCAATACCGAGCGTTATATTACCGAAGAATTAAAAAAGCTCGAAGGACAGGTACTCTCGGCTCGTGACCAGGTGCAAATTTTAGAAAGTGAGCTGTATGCTACTCTGCTTGCAGAGCTACAAAACCACGTCGCAGTATTATCAAAGCTTGCACAACTCATCGCCCAGGTAGACGTTTTTCATAGTTTTGCCCACTCAGCCCTTACAAGGCGTTATACACGGCCAACGCTCACCACCACAGATCGAACCCTCCATTTAGAAGGAATGCGCCATCCAGTAGTAGAAAAAACCGTAAACGAATTCGTACCAAACGACCTAACCGTCACAAAAGAAAGTAATTTTTTGATACTCACCGGACCAAACATGGGTGGAAAATCGACCTTTGTGCGTCAGATTGCCCTACTACAGATAATGGCACAAATTGGGTCTTTTGTTCCTGCTGCCAAGGCCACCCTACCATTGGTTGATAAAGTATTTGCCCGCATTGGCGCTTCTGACGATATCTCGACCGGAAAGAGCACGTTTATGGTTGAACTTTCTGAAGTTGCGTATATTGTGTCGCAAGCAACCGAGCAATCTTTGGTTATTTTAGATGAAGTCGGCCGAGGTACTAGCACTTACGAAGGGATTTCGTTAGCGTGGGGCATTGCGCAGTACATTGCCAATCAAATTGGCTGCACCACTATTTTTACAACTCACTTTAGAGAGCTGACCGATTTAGAAGATTTGTCGCCAAAATTCATAAACTACAAAGTAAACCTCAAAGAAGAGAACGACTCGATATACTTTTTACACACAGTAACCAGAGGCCGAAGCGACAAGAGCTACGGTATTCAGGTAGCCAAGCTCGTAAACTTACCTCGAGAGATTATTGACACCGCGTTTGAAGTACTGAACAGCTTTGAAGCAAAAGCCCTGAACGTAGAGTTGCAGCAAGAAAAGGCAGAACCAGTACAAACAAACAAAAAATCGGCAGGTCAACTCGACTTCTTTAGTGCCGTACAAACCGTAGAAGTAGAGAGTGAAAAGAGTAAAAAACTGCAAGAACTACTCGATTCAATAGATCCCAACACCCTCACCCCCATCGAGGCCTTGGTACTGGTGGAGAAGATGAAAAAGTTGTAAAAAATATAAGTGGATAGTACAAAAAAGCAAGCGATACCATTTTTCACGATTATTACTTTTAACCTTTTGTGTGTATTCGTAATGGTGTTATTCAACAACACATCCACAATTCAGGTTCAAGAAATCGTAATATCAATAACATTAGCAATAAACATTGCAGCAATATTTATTTTCAAAGATGCAAGATTATCCATATCCTTAACCGTAATTTCAGCGCAAACATTACTTTTGGTTGTTTGGGGAAATTCTATTCCATACATTCATTTAATAACGGTTATACCTTACTACTTACTACT
>CAYXGU010000074.1:0-2543 GCA_964464645.1 uncultured Candidatus Saccharibacteria bacterium | reverse complement strand
AGGACAAGACAGAAAAATCATCCTCATCTAAATCTCTGAGCAAAGCCAACTCCACACTTTTAAGTGCAATATCCATACGCTCGGCATCTCTAGCTTTGGCAATAATGCTTGAAAAATTAGTGATCTCAAACTCGTCCATAACTGTTGTGTAGGGCACAATAATTTGGTCATCGTAGTTACTACCTTTTTCGGCAAAGACACCGATCACCTCGTATGATTTGTCGGCTATTTTAACCTGTGCCCCCAGCGGGTCCTGCCCACCAAACAACTCGTCTTGGATAATCGGACCAAGAATTGCCACTCTCGCATGTGCCCGTTCTTCAGAAGGTGTAAAGTTTCTGCCTTGCTTAAGCTCGTAATTTACAATCTCTACTGAATCAGCGCTAACTCCGGTAACCTCGGCAGAATAACTATTTGTTTTGTACTCAGACTGTGCGCCTACAATTACATATGGTGACACGCTCACAATTTCATCTTGTGCAAAATCACTAATCAGGTCAAGGTGTTCTTCTGCAAGCTTATTTGCTGTAAGCTGCGCCGCCGGGTCACCCGCGATGTTAAATTTGCCTGGGGACACAAAAAGTAAATTTGTACCAAGCGCGTCAAACTCATCCGAAATATAGTTTTGAATGCCTTTACCCAACGACACAAGCGTTACCACTGAAAACACGCCAATAATCACGCCAAGCATAGTTAACACTGAGCGCACTTTTTTGGCAAAAAGTGCTGTGAGTGCTGTATGTAGTGTTTCCATATTGGCTTTAAAGCTTAGCTACAATTTTGCCGTCTTTTAAGATTATTTGTCGTTGCGCAACTTTGGCAAGATCCTCATCGTGTGTCACTATTACTACGGTTTTGCCGGCCGCGTGCAACTTTAAGAAAAGTTTTACAATCTCATCTCCGGTTTTAGTGTCTAGGTTGCCGGTTGGTTCATCGGCTAAGATTATAGCGGGATCATTCACCAACGCCCGCGCAATCGCCACACGCTGTTTTTGCCCACCTGATAGCTCATTAGACTTGTTTGCCATTCTGTCGCCAAGCTCCACAAGGGTTAACATCTCCTCACCTTTTTTGCGCCAGGCGCTTTTGGGTACTTTGCTGTATTTTAGAGGTAAAATTACGTTATCCAATGCAGATGTACGGGCTAACAGGTTAAATGACTGAAACACAAACCCAATCTCTTTGTTGCGCAATTTAGCAAGGTCTTTGTCGGACAGCGTGCTTGTTTCTTTGCCATTCAACACCACACTTCCGCTCGTTGGTGTGTCGAGCAGGCCAATAATGTGCATTAGGGTCGATTTACCACTGCCGGATTTACCAACAAGTGCCAAAAACTCGCCTTGCGTTATATCAAACGTGATGTCATTTACAGCGTTTATTGTAGCATCACCAAGTTCGTATGTTTTGACAATATTTTTTACTTCCAGGACTTTGTTCATTTAAGTACGGCTTTTGAGCCCTCGACTATTTCATCATCACCAAGTGGCACAACCACTTGTTTACCTGTTAAATCGGTTTTAATTTCGGTGTAGATATCTCCCGATAGACCGGTTTCGACATATGTCTTTACAAGCACTTCGTTTTCAAGCGTCCACACATATTCACCTGCGTCGTCACTAAATAGCACATCAAACGAGACTGCCGACACTTCTGTATCTGTTTCAGCAATCAAAATTCGTGCATCTCCGGTCATACCTAATAATATTGGGTAACCTGCTTGCGGGGTTAATTCTATTTGGACTATAAACTCTTCGGTTGTAGCGTCTGCAAAGAATGGCAAGCCTGTTACCGTCCCGGTAAATACTATATCTTCATATGCATCTAGTGTAACTTCGGCCGACATTCCTGCTCTCACAAGGCCAAAGTCTTCCTGATCAAGTCCCAGCTCAAATACAAGGTTATCTAAGTTCGCAATGCGCACAACAGTTACCCCACCAATAGCTGATTCGCCCTGCGCAACTGGAGTATCTATTACTGTCCCTGCAAACGGTGCAATTAAAAACGTGTTTCGCAACGTAGCGGCTTCCGATTTATACATTGCTTCTTTTTGCTCAATGATTTCGTTTAGGCGTTCAATGGCCACTGCATATTCATCCATCCCGCCGACTGCGTCCTGATTTGTCTCATAATTTTCTCTGTACAATTCCAGATCCTTTTTTGCAATATCAAGCGATTCTTTTGCCGCCCCAATTGATTGATTTAGTGCAGTGTTATACAGTTGTGCCACTGTTTGATTTTTAACAACCTTATCACCTTCGGCAACATTTAGCGCAACTAAATTCCCAACGGTTGGAAATGACAAGTCAGCATCTTCCACCGCTTTTACAAGACCGCTTGCAGATACACTCTGCGACACCTTTTGAACTGAAACATCAACAGCAGAAACCTCCACCACACCCTGTTTTGATTGTGCCAGAAAATACCCCCCAACAAGTACTACTACAACAACAAGCAATCCAACAAGTAGCCATTTTCGGCGTTTAATTCTGTTTAACATACTGCAGTATTATACTATAATGAAGATGCACAACATGAACAACGCA
>CAYXGU010000073.1:0-2603 GCA_964464645.1 uncultured Candidatus Saccharibacteria bacterium | reverse complement strand
CCTTTCTTTCACGGGGACGCTGAAGAAACCACCGCAAGGTGGTTTTTTCATTTGTGTGGTTATATACTAAGTGTATATGCCCCAAGTAGATCCTAGCGCCGCAAAACTTCCAGCAGTTATTGCACTTGCTGTCACAATTATTCTGTATGTTGTATTAGCCAAATATACCTCATTCAGCTCTGACAGAAGACTTAGGTTGCTTGCAACCGTGTTTATTTTAACGTTGTGCACGGCATATGTCTTTCTTAATTTTTCGTAAAAAATCTGCTAAAGTAAAACTATATGAACAACAAAAAAGTACTTTCACTTCTTGCGCTTGCCATTTTGCTAGTTTTTGGCGCGTTTCTGTTTACTACCATGCGCGACTCAGAGCCTGAGCCGGAAACTCAGGTAGTAGCAGACGCTGAGCCCAAGATTGAGCCTCAACCACAGCAACCACAACCCGCGACATCGGAGTTTAAGTTAAAAATGGCTGATCTTTTTAGCTCCGCTGACGATTTGTACTGTATCTATCAATCTACTCCGGATGAGCCATCGCAATATACAGGTGAGTTTTACTTTACGCCCAGTACAAAACAGTTTAGTGTGACATTTGTAGTTGAAAATGAGCGCACGATCCGTATGGTATCTGACGGTGAGTATACCTACTCGTGGGCTGAAAATGAGCCAACCGGCATGAAAATAAAAGTTCCTGAAGAAACAGGATACTTTACGGATCCAGAGAACAGCCCGTTACCTGAAGGAGCTCAGGACTTTAATGTTGATTGTAAAAAATGGAACGTAGATGACAGCAAATTTGAACTCCCGTCAACAGTAACCTTTACCGAAATTTCAGTGCCTAGCGTTCCAAACACACCGGCCGGAGGAACTATTCCAGGCGACGCATCAACTAATTGTAGTATATGCGAACAGCTTACAGGCGATGATAAGGTACAGTGCTTAGAAGTACTTAACTGCTAAATACCAGGTTAACTTCTTTTGCGGCCTCTTTTAGGAGTTTCGGGTTCAGACTCTAGCAACTCTGCTACTTGGGTTTTTAACTCGTTTTTCTCCTCAGTTGACAAGGTAGCGGCATCGTTAATTGTCGGTTTTAGCTTCTTCATGATCTTATCGACATCTGCGCTTACCGTTCTTTTCGCGGTTTCTGCAAATTCCTTGCCTTTAGCGCTAACAGCTTGTGCCTGTTTTGCAATGTATTCGCGATTTTCCTGCCCCGAGCCCGGAGACACTAACAAACCAGTTACTACCCCTATGACTGCACCAAATACTGTACCTGCCAAAAAAGCCTGAATGTTTTTATTTGCTTGATTATCCATCTTTATTCTTCTTCCGTTTTCTTTGGCGCGCGTAGTTGCCTAGTCGCCGAAAGTGCGGATGAAAGCCCTCCTAGTAAACTTGCTACTGTTGTATATGGATTGCTAAGTGTATTTGTAATTTTGTGCACATCGTCTAAGATATCCGCGGCAATTTCTTCGGTTTCGGCTGTTTGGTCTAGTAGACTGTTTGTTTTTTTGAGTGTAACTTTAAGGTCTTTTAGTGTGCTGATTGCATATACAACAAGCGCAAGCAATGCAGAACCAAAAACAACTTGGAACAGTATTATAAGGTTTTCATAGTCTGTACCCATATTTAACAACCACGGTTACTCTAACATAAGTTCCTGCATTTGTATACAGCTAATAGTTGTAAAATAAAGTCATGTTTGTGTGGGAACGGATATTTTTGCTGCTTTCAAATCTGGTATTGGTTTGGACGTTGTTAACATGTAGTACTTTGTTTGGCGTACTAATTTTGCGTAAGTTGCTACATACTAATACAAGCAAACTTTTCAAAAATGCATTACTACTTATAACCGCACTTGTACTTGGCTTTATTCCAGTCTCATACTACTACCTGTTAATAGGGGTTTTAGGCCAATACAATGTGTTTTTTATTGTTTTTGTGCCGCTTGTATTAGCGCTCTTGGCCGCACTCAGCGTCTTTAAAGGGTTTTCGGCACGCCTAAGTGTTAGTAGGGGAGTGGTCTTGTGGAGTACGGGTTACATACTGACGGTAGTTTTGCTCGCATTTCCGGATGTTGGCTTTGATTCTAACTGGTTTCACCTGTCCCAACCGCAATACTATCTAATGGCGGGCAAACTGTATCATGTTGGCGGGTATATTTTTCCGTCCGGCTACCCTAAATTTGTGGAAATGCTGCTAATTCCACAGCTAAAACTGGGCGACAGTCTTACTACATCGGTCTTTTTTACAACCATCTACTTTTTGCTTGGCACCGCGTTATACGCGATAGCGCGCGAGTTTAAGCTTACTAGGGTATTTGCAGGCCTTTTGGCACTGGCGGTGGTAACTGTACCTGTTATTTTTTCTTATGCCAATTTGGCATACGTAGATAATTTTCAGGCACTTGCGTATTTATTGGCATTTTATTGGCTTATCAGAGCACAAAAATCGTATTTAGTGGCGGGGTTGCTGCTAATTCCGGTGTGCGTGGCAAAGTATAGTGGGGCATTTTTGTGTATACCATTGGCTTTTTATGCGGTTTTGCACTCCGGCACGACTGTGAGAACAAAAGGCAAAAATCTTGCTTTGCTTGCTGTACC
>CAYXGU010000072.1:0-2725 GCA_964464645.1 uncultured Candidatus Saccharibacteria bacterium | reverse complement strand
CTTTCGAAAAGTCAGTAAGCGAGAGATCCGAAGACAATTTGTATGTTTTTTATGATGGCCCGCCATTTATTTCCGGTTTGCCGCATTATGGGCATTTGCTTGGGTCAATTGCAAAAGATGTAATCCCAAGATATTGGACCATGAAAGGTAAAAAAGTCGAGCGGGTGTGGGGCTGGGACGCACATGGACTAACTGTTGAAAATAAGGTTCAAAAACAGTTGGGTATTAAAAATCGCCGCGATATAGAAGCATACGGTTTGGAAAAGTTTACGCAGGCTTGTTACAAATATACATCAGATGTATCAGAAGAGTGGGAATGGTACATCTCAAAGATAGGGCGCTGGGTTGACATGAAAAACGCATATAAAACTATTGATCAGTCTTATATGGAATCAGTTATGTGGGTATTTAAGACATTGTACGATAGAGGTTTGATTTATGAAGGTGTGCGCACTTCTTTGTATTGCACTACATGCGGTACGCCGGTTTCAAACTTTGAAGTTGCTATGGATAACACGTATAAAGATGTTGAGGATCCGTCTGTTACCATTAAGTTTAAAGTTACCTCGGCAGGAAAATTCAAGGGTGTAAATATGCTGGCTTGGACAACAACTCCGTGGACTTTGCCGTCAAACAGGGCCCTGGTAGTCGATGCCGATGCTTCTTACGCACTTGTTGAGTGCAATCACGAGCTATATATTGTGGCAAATGCGTTGATCGCCAAAGTTTTTGCGCAGGCAGAATTTACAAAAAAAGAAGAGTTTATGGGTAAAGAACTGCTGGGGCTTGAGTACGAGCCGTTGTACAAGTTTTACACCCCAAACAAGAATGATTTTAAAGTCTATGCATATGCAGGCATGGTTACTATGGATGAAGGCACCGGTGTAGTGCACTCGGCGCCTGGGTTTGGCGAAATCGATACACAGATGGGAAGCGATGCCGGCTTGTCTATAATGCTTACACTTGATGACGAAGGCAAATTTTTGCCGGGTGATTGGGAAGTCAAAAATCCATTTACAAGTATGTACTATGCAGACGCAAACCCGCACATTCGCAAGGACCTAACTGACCGCGGATGCATGTTTAAGGACGAAAAGATTGTGCATCGATTTCCATATCACGATAGGTGTGAAACATTGTTAATACAAAAAGCGCAAAATTCGTGGTTTTTAAGAGAAACCGCGCTAAAAGAACGTATGTACGCGCTAAACGAAGACATAAACTGGATTCCAAAAAGGCTTAAACACGGCAGGTTTAAAAAGGGAATAGATAGTGCACCTGACTGGTGCATTTCGCGAAACAGATTTTGGGCGACACCCATGCCGGTGTGGGAAGCAGAAGACGGGACCCGAGTGGTAATTGGCTCTATTGCCGAATTAGAGCAGTTATCCGGTAAAAAAGTATCGGATTTACACAGACCCTATATAGATGCCATAACCTTTGAACAAGACGGTAAGGTCTTTACACGCCGTAAAGAGGTACTAGATTCGTGGTTTGAAGCGGGCTCAATGCCATATGCGCAAATTCACTATCCGTTTGAGAACAAGGAAAAATTCGAAAAAAACTTTCCGGGGGATTTTATTGTTGAATACATTGCACAAACAAGGGCGTGGTTTAGAGTCATGCACGTGCTGTCAACTGCGCTTTTTGACACCAGTTCGTTTAAGAATGTAATTGCAACCGGTGTGATGGCAGGTGACGACGGGCGAAAAATGAGCAAAACATATGGCAACTATACAGATCCGCGCGAGGTTTTAGAGACAATAGGTGGTGATGCATTACGACTTTATCTGATGAATTCTCCTCTTATGCTTGGTGGAAACGCAAACTTCGACTTGGTTGAGCTGCAAACAAAACTACGCAATGTACTTAATCCGCTGTGGAATGCTTGTCGCTTTTACATCATGTACGCAGGCAACAAAGCACCGGGCAAAGCAACAACAGAAAATGCTTTGGACTTATGGATTCTTACCAGACTGGAGGAGGTTAAGAAAACTGTAAGCGAAAGTATAGAAAGATACGAAGTCCCGCCTGCGGTACAAGCTATTGAGGTCTTTGTGGATGATCTTTCCAGGTGGTATGTTAGAAGATCCCGTGAGCGAATAAGTGCAGGTGAACCTGACGCCTTGTTCACAATGCATACCGTGCTTGTTGACTTTGCCAAAACTGCAGCTCCAATAATTCCGTTTGTGACCGAAAAAATTTATCAGGAACTGGTTGGGGATAAATCTGTACATTTGTGTGAGTTTCCAAAAGTTGATGAAGATTTTATAGCGGCTAACCAAGAATTACTCACAAAAATGGCAAGCACGCGTGCGGTAGTTTCTTCAGCACTGGCTGTGCGCGAAGCTGAAAAAATCAAAATTCGTCAGCCCCTTGGCACATTATATGTAGTTGCCGAAGACCAGCGATTTAACTCGGTTTATTGGGAACTGATAAGCGAAGAAGTAAATGTTAAAGAATGTGTTTTTAATACACCGCCAACTGCAAACCTTCCAACGCTAACCGAAGCCGGGTTTACAGTATATTTAGATACGCAGATCACACCCGAACTCCAGCTTGAAGGCGAGGCACGGGAGATAATCCGAACACTCCAAGGACTTAGAAAAAAACATGCGCTTAAAGTCGCCGACAAAATAACTGCAACCTACCCTAATCAAGAGTTAACGGTGAAGGCAGTAAACGCGTTTGGGGCAGAAATAATGGCACGCATTAACGCAACTAC
>CAYXGU010000071.1:0-2731 GCA_964464645.1 uncultured Candidatus Saccharibacteria bacterium | reverse complement strand
GAAATGGTAACCGAGTCCGAGGCTGCTAAATGGCTGGATATTAGACCGCTTGGGGCAATGATTAACAACCACCCGGACGCTCGCCCACATTCCGGACTTGCTGAGGCCGATTTAGTTTACGAAATTGTCGCCGAGGCAGGCATTACCAGATTTTTGGCCTTCTTTTTGTCGGAAACTCCCGAGAAAATCGGCCCAATCAGAAGTACCCGCGAATACTATCTGGTAATTGTAAAAGAGATTGGCGATGCTATGATCATGCACATTGGGTGGTCACCCCAAGCGCTTGTGGCAATTGAAAGTTGGCCGGTAAGGAGTTTTGCACGTGGTGGTGCAGACTTTTGGCGCGATCAAGCACGACTTGACGCTGGCATTGCCACTGAACATACTGCATATGTAAATGGAGTTGAACTGCGTAAACTTGGTGATGAGCTTGGCTGGCAGGGTTCCAGCCCCGATTTTATTCCGTGGCGATTTAAAGACGATGTGGTACATGCAAACAACTCGGTTGAGTTGTGTTTGGTTGGTGAGTGCAAGCCCATTGTAATTAGTTTTTGGTACGAGGGCGACTTTACGGCAAGTTGGGACTACAATCCCACTACAAACACGTACATTAGGTCAATGGGCTATGACGAAGCCGGTGCACCTATCCCGCACGTAGATCAGGAAACGGGCAAGCAAATAGAAGTCAAAAACTTACTTGTGCAGTTTGTGCCCGAAGTGCCTGTTGATGGCGATGATAAAGGCAGGCTCGACTACGAATTAATCGGCAGTGGTGAGGGTATTGTGTTTATAGATGGCGCGGCAGTTCCTGTTACGTGGACAAAAGCCGACAGAGACTCCAGAACCATGTTTTATAACGAAAACGGCGAAGAAATTGAGTTTAATCGTGGTAAATTCTGGGTGAGCGTTGTCCCAGAAAGAAATGTTGACCAAGTTACGTATTAATTTTAAGTCACACTGCTCCGCTGACTAGGCACTATGCTTAAAGATCTTTTTGTCTCAGAAGTTAGGTTATCAATTTTACGGTTAATGTTAACTAATCCGCTGCAAGCCTTGCACGTGCGGGCAATTGTGCGCGAAGTTGGGACCGAAATCAACGCTGTGCGGCGAGAACTTGCACGTCTGCACGACATGGGGCTACTAAACAAGCGCCAAAGCAGCAACCGCATTTATTACACAGTTGACACGTCAAATATTTACTACGCCGAGTTGTTATCACTTATTTCGAAAGAGTTTGGGCTTGGTGCGGACATTATTAAAAACCGCCGCGATTTGGGTAACATAAAATTTGCGGTGTTGTCACGCAGGTTTTCGCGCAATGTGGTTAGCACAATTCTTGACGTAGATTTATTTGTTGTAGGTTCGGCAAATTTTGATCTGCTTGAAAAAATTGTGAAGCAAAACGAAGAAAAATTGGGGCGTGAGATAAATTATACTGTTATGGGCGAAGAGGAATTTATGTTTAGGAAACGCCGAAACGATCAGTTTATTTCGCGGGTGTTGGCACAAGGGCGAACTTTGCTGATTGGGGATGAGGAAGAGTTTACGGCGATATGAAAACATGGAAAGTTGGCGCGCAGTACAGTGAGAACACAAATATCCTCGAAACTCTTCTAGAACTTAGAGGCATCCCTAAAAAAGCACACGCTGCTTTTTTGACTCCGCCATCTATTAGCTGGTATATCAAAAATTTGCCTGCTGATGTTAAACGCGCTCTT
This sequence comes from uncultured Candidatus Saccharibacteria bacterium, assembly GCA_964464645.1. Classification (GTDB taxonomy): domain Bacteria; phylum Patescibacteriota; class WWE3; order UBA101185; family UBA10185; genus CAYXGU01. The sequence continues at coordinate 1,013 of CAYXGU010000071.1, read as the reverse complement.
AAAGACGCGAAGAGTAAGGTACTGGCGGCAACTGAGCAAAAACTTCCTATTGTGATATACGGTGATTACGATGCTGATGGTATTTGTGCCACCGCAATTTTATACAACGCACTGACACAAGAGTTAAAATATGAAAACACACATGCATTTATTCCAAACCGTTTTGAGCATGGGTATGGGTTGTCGAAAAAGGCGCTCGACAGTGTGCTGGCAGGTTTGCCTAAAACTAAAAAAGCTCTTTTTATAACTGTTGACACCGGCATAACTGCAACCGCAGAAATAAAATTTCTAAAAGAGCTTGGACATGACGTAATTGTGACAGATCATCACCAAAAACCGCACGAGCTGCCGCCTGCCGACACAATTTTATGGACAGACCAGGTTGTTGGCTCAACACTTTCGTGGTTACTGGCACTTACACTTGGGTCAACAAACAAACAAGCGCTTGGCTTGGTTGCTTTGGCAACTGTAACTGACTTACAACCACTCACTAACTTTAATCGAACGCTGGTAATTGCAGGGCTTGAAATCTTAAATACTAACTCGCCGATTGGGATAAAATTGTTAGCCCAGCTTGCGAAGGGAAGCGATAAGCAATTGGGGACGTATGATTTAGGCTGGGTGCTTGGCCCGCGCCTAAATGCAAGTGGGAGGGTTGTTGATGCACAGGACTCGCTGCGGTTGTTGACCTCAAGCGACCTGGCTGAAATACAGACAAGTGCGCAAACTCTCACTGACACAAATTTACAGCGGCAAGATATGACTCAAGAAATGTATGACTTGGCAGTCCAAGTTAACAAAGAACAGCCCCCCAAAATAATTGTTTCCCATAACGAGAAATACCACGAAGGCATCATTGGATTGGTGGCTGCAAAGCTAACCCAAACTTATTATCGGCCGGCAATTGTGATTGCGCTAAATGACGGTATTGGCAAAGGGTCAGTAAGGTCGGTAGAGGGTATTGATATAATTTCAATTTTGCGCCGGTTTGATGATTTGTTTATTGAGCTTGG
>CAYXGU010000070.1:0-2954 GCA_964464645.1 uncultured Candidatus Saccharibacteria bacterium | reverse complement strand
TTATACAAGATAGTGCCATACTGTTAATATTACTTAGCATGACAAAACACCTGCTGTTAGATCTTCTTGAAACATTGTTCATAGGCATTGCGGTATTTGCACTTGTGTATATGTTTTTGGCCGAGCCGCTTGAGGTTACAGGTGATTCAATGTATCCGACTTTGCATAACAATGAGCAAATAATTACGGAAAAAGTAACAAAAAACTTTGGGCAGTTTTCGCGAGGTGATATTGTGGTATTTTACAGCCCGGCAAAAGAGGGAATGCTTGTTGTTAAAAGATTAATTGCCTTACCTGGCGACACCGTAGAGCTGAAAGACAGCGAAATCTGGATTAACAATTCAAGAATAACCGAACCGTATTTGGCAAATGACGCAAAAACAACCGGTACAGCGACCCTAACACTTAATGATAATGAATACTATGTACTTGGTGACAACCGAGAAAACAGCACAGATTCAAGGAATTTTGGCCCGATTTCAAAAAGCTTAATTATTGGAAAAGCGGTAGGCGTATACTACCCGCTGGAAAATTTACGACTGCTCAACCACATTGATCTTTTTTTGCCGTCTAGTGTGAGTAACAAACTCAACAATGCCGTGAACTTTTGAAAAAATAGTAAAGTCACGTCCCATTTTGACATTCTTCCCCGGTACAACAGTGCGTCCGCGTTGTCGAATAATAATTTGGCCGGGCTTAACAGTACCTCCGCCAAACACTTTTAAGCCTAATCGTTTGCCCGCGGTATTTGACCCTTGTCTGGCGCTTGCGCCGCCTGATTTTTTATGTGCCATGGGTTACTTTGCCTCCTTTTTAACTTTTGCACGGGTAGCTGACTTGGCCGGGTTTTTGGCTGTAGATCTGGTTTTAGAATCAGGAGTTGTCTTGGACTTTGTCGCAGATTTGGTGGCCGGTTTAGCTCCTGCAAGAGAAATAGCATCGATGTGCACAATACTTAGCGGTTGGCGATGCCCCTTTGTTTTTCGATAGCGGGATTTTGACTTATAGCGTGCAACAACAACTTTTTTACCTTTCTTTTCGCCTAAGAAACTAGCCTGCACAGTTACATTCTTAAGCACTGGAGAGCCAATCAGCAACTCGTTCTCGTCAGAAAAGGCTAACACATCCATCTCTAGCCCTTTTTGGCGTTCGAGTTCGAAGGTATCGCCTTCCTGTATTTTTAGCTGTTTTCCGCCATAATTGACAATTGCGTACTTCATAAGCACAGAGATGATACTACACCTGCTCAACTACTTCAAGGCTTTCTACCGCAGAAAAATCATCGTCTCCGGCAACTCTGTTTTTTCGAATAATTCCACATGTACTGCATTTATGCACCAAAACTTCCTCTCCATCGGGCTTAAGCATTTTAGCAACTGCGGGCATAACACCTTTACACATACTTTGCCGATCACCAATCTCTATATCTACGTGGCGTGAGGCCAGACAAAACGGACAATGATTTCTGTTTTTAGTGCCGGGAGCAGTACTAGAAACGGTTTTTTTGCAATTTATGCACGTAAAGTCCATTATTCCTGCCCGATTATTATGAGCGCGTCGTAGTCAGAACTATCTTCTAGATCAAGCTGAACCTCAGCTTTATAGTCTGTACTCAAATCTTCGAGTAACATATCCTGGTAGGCAGATGCTGATTTCTTAAGTCTGATCACTGTAACTTCAAAGTCACTGTTTTCCGCATTGCCAATGCTGTCTATAACGTATCCTTTTTCTTCCATAAATGTCTGCGCCTCACCCGCAATGCCAGGCACACCTGCGCCGTTTTCAATTCTAATAACAAGCTTCTCCTTTTCTACTTCCGCAGGCTCTTCACTTGCCGTACTTTCTTCTGATTCGCTTTCACTAAGCACTGCCGGAGGCAAGGTAACTTCGGTATCGGCTGCCAAGTCTCCTTCTGAACCCTGCGAATCCTTATTTAGCTGGCTAAAGATGCCAAACCCGCCAAGCATAAGCAACAATGCGCCGGCAAATACCCCTACATACACAAGCGAGGTATTCTTTTTCACTACTGCCGGCACAGGTAGCAAAGTCAGAAGATTAACCTGTGTTACCAAGTAGTCTTTATTTCCTGCAAGCACTTCTTCGGATAGCAGGTGGAGCTCGTAGCCCTTTGAGTCCTTAAAGTCATCAGCCAGTTCAAGTAAAGGTGAAACTGTAAAAGCGTCGCCAAAATCGTAAGCATCATCACTAACCGTAAACACTTTACTCACAGAACTTGTTCTTTTGTATACTGATAGATCCTGCACAAGTTTCTGAACCTCTTTGGCCGATTTGTGATCTTCGTACGTTTGACTAAAATAGATCCCGTTGAGTTCGGCTAGTGCGATTACATGCCTTGATTTATCACCTACAACAAAAATGCACGGGTCGTTGCTTTCTAAATATTTTGGCAATAACAACACCCAAGGTACCACTGCGGCTAAAGAGACTTTTGCAACATTTGCAGCCTCAAGTATGTGTTCAAGATGTGCTTTTTTCACACCTACAAACTGGTACACAAATGGTGCTATTTTCTGATACCCAAAGTACAACTCATCAATTTCTACACCCTCCAGCTTTTTCTTAACTTCTCCTAGAACCTGTTCCCCTGCATCGGTTTCGCTCTTACTGACTGTTATAAAATGAAGCACCACATCCGAGGGCTCAACCAAATATACCAACTGAGGGTTTTTTAGTTTTAGCTCTGAATATTTTGCAATAGTTTCGGCAAGTTTTCGCCCAAAACCATCTGTGGATAAAATGCTTGAATCGTTTACATATTCTGACGAAATATCTTCCGAAGTGTGAAATAAACCTTTTTCTGATCTGACAGTTAGCCTAAGAGTATTATTGCTGAGCGAGACAATAAGATCTGACATACACTTATTCTACCATTTTAATCAACTTGCTCAATGGCGAATTCTGTTCCAAGTGTAAGGGTAGTTGCGTTAATGCGT
>CAYXGU010000069.1:0-3016 GCA_964464645.1 uncultured Candidatus Saccharibacteria bacterium | reverse complement strand
ATGCTCTGTCATGAAACTCTTTTATTTCTAATATAGCGGTAATTTTGGACTTTTTATTTATATATAATCTATTCCCCTCACAATATGGACATCCCCCATGATGTAAACAACTTCTACTCGCCTTTTGATTCTTTCGGTCTTTGTCTTGATACTTTTTGCCTAACTTGCTCGTTCTCCAAGTCTTGCTCATAGATAATCTCGAAGTCCCTATATTCTGCCTGTTGCCTAACCCATCCTAATCTTTCGTAAAAACTCATCGTGGGGTATCCCTCTTGAGAAACTACAATGTAGGTCTTTCTAATCCCATATACCCTGTAAATATCGTCTATGTATCGAAAATTCAAAAATTTAGATAGCCCAGTATGTCTAAAATAGTGGTCAAAAATTGATTTTGCAATTTGATAAGTAGACGCTAGTATGTAAACAGGCTGAGGCTCATTTGGTTCCTCTGGGAACTCAAGTTCATTGAGAATTGCTTTACGTAAGCTATTTTTGTCTACATATGTATTTTTCTTATCTGCCATTTTTACCTACTCAATTGCTCCACCACAATGCTTACATGCTGTTTTTCTTGCTCCCCACTGATGGCAATATTGACATTTTACCACGACATCCCCTGGAAACATATCATCCCAATCTCTAAAATCATACAGAGTCTTTGGATTGAACCCTGGCTCAACAGCAAGCTCCATACGAACAGTAGGAACCTCTGTGGGCAAATATCTAAATTCCAAATTGGTTACACCAAAGATTTTTGGCATCTATTACTCCATTTTCGCCTCAAGAACTCTGCACGTTTTTCCAGCAAAATAGGGATTGAGTTTCTGGTTCCAATTCGGTGAGCCCAATCATGGTGATTTTCTTTGGAACCATGCCCACACAGGGGTACTCTATTTTTTACTGCCAAGGCTTTTTTACCATGGCTGATTGGGATAATCTCATGTACCTCTTTAGTTGGTCTACCACACATGATACACTTGTTATCAAAAATTTTCAAGACCAGTTCCCTAGTCTGGTCAAGATAAATTCTTGCATTACTCTTCTGCATACTTTTTGAATTCTGGATGCTTTGCTAGGAATTGACGATACGGGAGTGCAGATAAAAACTGTCTTGCTCGAACAATCATTTCTCTGCCCCACAGTTCTTCATCCAACACCCCACCACTTTGACTCAAAATTGCCACTGTGTCAGATTTTGCTTCCTCTGGGTGCTTCAAAATATATAAACTTGCTGCTCTCCAAACTGCCTGGGGAGTGACGGGTTTACCATTTTTCGGGTTGACAATTCCTTCTTTGGCAAGTAAGTTTGGAATATGATACGTAGATACCCTATCTTTTATCCACAAATCATAACATCGTTTTTCATCAAGAATTTTTTTAGCACCGAGTCTCATTTGGCTCATTTTTTTTTGTCCTGTGTATATATTAAAATATTAACTTAACAATAAATATTTACCTAACTAAAAAAAAATAATTTCAAACCAACAAGAAGTATTAAATATATTAATTAAGTGTACCACACATTTTTGAAATAACAAGGGTAATAAATTGAAAAACAGCATTAGAGTTTCATTAGAGTTTCCATCCTCCTCATGGGAGAACTTATGGGGGTAGTCTAAGATTTCCGAGGCGCGAAGATTAGAAATACATTATAGATTTGGATATTAATGGTAATTAGACGGAATATGTGTTATACTTTCCGCAAAAGCAGTAGTTAGAAGGATTCTTTGCCTGAAGGAGTAGCATGAAGAAAAAATATATTCGAGTTGAACGAAGCGACATGGCTGGCGGTTACGTCGATAAGTTAGAGGACATCCCGCAAGTTATTGATGGCGAGTTTGATGATTTTGAATATCTTTCAGAAGGTACGCAGTTGATCTTGACTGTGGTTGAAATGGAAGAATCTGAATTTGAAAACTTGCCAGAGTTTGAAGGTTGGTAGTTGAAACGCATTCTAACAAAGCGTGCACCTGACTGGGCTGCCGCCCCGAAGTCTGGCGTTTTGCGCCAGCAATGAGGCAAGTAGGGTCGGTGGCTCAGCCAGTCACGCCCAGCAGGTAACGCAAACCGTTAGCCGCTGAAAGGAAAAATAAAATGATTGATGTTTGTGATGTTGTTCATCATGCGCCGAGTGGCGAAAATTGGGTTGTCGCCTGCGTTGATGGCGATAGGTTGTACTGGTGTGGCTATCCTTACGGTGGTTCTGCCGCTTTGTCGGATTGCCAATTGGTAACTAAGGCGTCCGATAAGGATCGGCAAAGCCTGCTTGAGAAGCTCGCAGAACTCACGGGCTTTGATGTGCCAACTTTACGGGCAAGAGCGCGTCTAACACAGCGTGCAGCGGACGGGCGGTGGGTCTGCCAAAATTGCGGGTTTAGCAATCCTTCTCATTATTCGGAGTGTTGGTCTTGCACTCCCGCCCGCCGCTAACGCAAACCGTTAGCGGTTTTTCAGAGGTGAAAATGGGCAATAAAAAATATTTTGTAGGTGTTGATAAGCCGAATGGCAAAGATGAGGGTGCAATTGTCGAAGGTTACTGGTTTAACGGAGTTTATACTATAACCAAAGTTCACCGCCTAACACAGTCCGCGCTGGACTTGGATTACCCGTGCGATTGTATTATTGATTATGGGCTTGATGATACTGGAAAATGTAAAATGTGCGGTGGCACACCCCGCCGCCAGTAACGCAAACCGTTCGGCAGACCCCGAAGGAAAATGATATGTCTTTGTATTTGAGTTCAACGTGTCCGAATTGCAATAGTGACGAATGGGAAGTTGAAGTTGAAGGCGGAACAACCATATCAGAATATCGTGATGAGATTGTTACTTGTCCTAATTGTGGTGTTTCGCTATTGCTTGAAATTGAGGTTCATGCAAGCATCTATCCGTCTACCCAACACAGCGCGCACCATGACGCTGGGGTTTCGGTGTCGTAATTAGGCTTTATCTACGCTGTGGGCTTTTTCTGGCTGGACGGCTTCGCCGTCCCCGCCCCAGCGCAGGTAACGCAAACC
>CAYXGU010000068.1:0-3055 GCA_964464645.1 uncultured Candidatus Saccharibacteria bacterium | reverse complement strand
GTGGGGTATTTGGTGAGAGTACAATAACCCCGTCTTCATTTGTTTCTAGTTGTTTATCAGACATCTTTTATCTTTTTATGAAACTATCTGCTCAAGCAGGGTGTTAAGCAAATAATCTATTCCTGCCACAAATAAGCCAACGCATAAGCTAACACCGATCACATACGCAGTCAAGCGGGCTGCTTCGCGCTTGGTTGGCCAGGTAACTTTTTTTAATTCCTGGTATGAACTTTTAATAAAATTTCTAAATTTCCTAATCATTTGCACTGGTATTTTACCATTAGTTTGGGATTTTGAAAGTCTTTGCTATTATAACCACATGTTTATTAGGTTGTTATTCCAAGATCCGCTTATTTTTGTGCTAGTAGCTGTAGCCCTTGTTATTTGTTTAACACTGCACGAATTTGCACACGCATACAGTGCACACAAACTTGGCGATGACACTGCCAAAAATCTTGGGAGAATGACACTGGATCCGCGGTCACATCTGGATCCCCTAGGTACTATTCTAATTTTGTTAGTTGGGTTCGGGTGGGGCAGGCCTGTGCCTTTTAATCCGTATAATCTAAAAAATCCCAAAAGAGACAGTGCCATAATTGCGCTGGCAGGTCCCGTGGCAAATTTTGTCTTGGCCGGAGTGCTGGCACTAATTTTTCATCTGGTGACTTATACGTCAGTTCCTGCACTTGAGATGCTTCAGATGTTTTTATACTTTACCATTATGTACAACTTAATATTAGGTATTTTTAACTTAATACCGGTTCACCCGCTTGACGGTTTTAAAGTTGTAAATGGACTGTTGCCGCCCGCATTATCTATACAGTGGATGCAACTTGCGCCATATGGTATTTATATTCTTCTTTTCTTAATTGTAATTGATGGTACAAGTATGGTGGTTAACCCGCTTTTGGCCTTATTTATGGGCTTTTTAGGTCTTCCGTTTGGGCAATAAAAGATTGACTTTTTAGCTAAAAAGAGTACACTAATTTTAGTGAGAAATCACCGGGCGCAAGCCCTCCTGATGTGAACGATTAAACTGGAAAATGCTAACTTTCGCAACCAGTGTGTGAGGGGCTCACACTAAGCTATACCCTTGGGTCTAGCTTGTTGAAACCCACTTTATCTTACACGCGAGTTCTTTCCAGTGGCCTGTCACGTCGGGATGAATTTATTTGATTTATTAAAATTAAATCCGCCATCCGGCGGATTTTTTTGTGGCATAATCTTGGTGTGAAATTATTTGACGGTAAAAATGAAGCGCAGAAGCTTGAAGCACAAATAACAGAGTATAAACATGACTCAAAGGCGCTGGCAATAGTGTTAATAGGGGACAATCCTGCATCTGCCAAATATGTCCAGCTTAAAATGGCTTTCAGTCAGAGAACTGGAGTGCCAGCAATTCTGCACACTATAGATCAGGCAGAAGATGACAATAACTTACAAACTAGCATACTTAATATTTGTACTAGCACTGCAAATAGTAGTGTGATAATTCAGCTACCTTTGCCAAGACCGGAACTAATGCCACTATTAGACATACTGCCGGTGCAAAAAGACGTTGATGTTTTGTCAACCCGTGCGCGCCAAAACTACTTTGCGGGTAAGTCGGGGATTATACCACCGGTGGTGCGAGCATTTACGCACTACCTGAGTACAGGTCACCTAGAGCTAAAAAATAAAAAAGTGCTTTTGGTCGGACACGGTTTTTTGGTGGGTCAGGTTTTGGAAGCTTACTGCCAGCGCATGGGTGCGACTGTTGAAATTTTTGACGATAAAACCACCGATGTTGCCACCAGAAAATTATCTGCAGATGTGGTGGTGTTGTCTACAGGTGTTGCAGGGCTGATAAAAGGGGAGCAGTTAGCAGAGGGAACGCATGTGGTTGATTTTGGGTATCCTGGAGATTTGGATATGAAGTCGAAGCTAGATCATTTGGGGTTGGTGTCGCCGGCGGTTGGGGGGATGGGCCCGCTTGTCATTTGCTATTTGTTTATGAACCATCTGAGGATTTAGCAAAAAAATGCCGCCACACTTGGTAAAGACCAAAGCATGGCGGCGTGTTGTTTAGTGGATTAGATCCACTGTACTAATCTTCTTGCTTTTTTGAGTGTTTTTCGTGCTTTCTTGACACCTTTTCGATACTTTCTAGGCAGGCCGTTGGGGTAAAGTTGTTGGATGTGTTCGGGGTTGCTCCAGGTTAGAGTTAGCGCTGTAACAAACTCGCCATCCACAAAGTGAAACAGTGGAATTTCACCGGTCACGGTGTAACCAACTCGCTCGAGCGCTCTGCGTGAAGCAGTATTCGGTTTCATTACTATTGAATGGATTGCCTCTCTCCTCAGGCGACTAGCGGCAAACATTGTCCTTAGCAGGTGTGCACAGGTCGCAACTCCCTTACCTTGCCAATCAGGGGCAATGATTATGCCCGATGTGCACCCACCAAAAATGTCAATGCGGTGTAAAGCAGTTACACCAATGATTTGGTTGTGACCAAGAGGTTTAATGCCCCATACAACCTCATCTCTGGATGCTCTTACTCTTTCTAGCCACTCAAGTTCATCTTGTTCATTTGCACCGATGTAACTTCTAAGAGTGTACTCAAGAGCTCCCATTGACGATAAGTGAAGTGTGAGGTCTCTAATGTCCCTTTTTTCAATCGGTACCAATTCAACCCCACCAACCTGTGTGTGGGGGAGCTCAATTCGCATTTTCAAGCCAAACATTTTAATCTCCTTTATCTGATCTATTCTTGTTGTCAACGACCTGACTTTTTAAGCACACACCATGTACCTATTGCCTCCAAATGGTGCATATCTTGCTTAATTAGCCAGAGAAACTGCCAAAACCGTAGTTTGTTAATTTGTGTGGAAAATAAAAAAGCTACCGTCTTGGTAGCTTGTCTTGCTGGTTAAAATAGCTGTAATAAAGTTATGCAACAAGAAAAGCCACAAATTTATGCATTGGGGCAACAGACCCGATGAGGGCTGCTTTAGATGCAGTATTAAATTTTAATCAATAATTTTTACTCTTTATCTATTAGAAATGGTGAAGAGCA
>CAYXGU010000067.1:0-3065 GCA_964464645.1 uncultured Candidatus Saccharibacteria bacterium | reverse complement strand
AAGGGAAAGGTCGTGAGTTCGAATCTCACAGGTGGCTCCAGATCTGGCTTAAGGGGCAGGTCGTGAGTTCGAATCTCACAGACGGCTCCACTTTTTCTTCTAAGGGAAAGGTCGTGAGTTCGAATCTCACAGGTGGCTCCAGATCTGGCTTAAGGGAAAGGTCGTGAGTTCGAATCTCACAGGTGGCTCCACTTTTGCTGGATTTTTTGCCGGGATACCGAAGCGGCCAAACGGAGCGGTCTGTAAAACCGTTGGTGTAAACCTACGCAGGTTCGAATCCTGCTCCCGGCACCATGCCTGGGTAGTTCAGTGGTAGAACGCTTCCATGGTAAGGAAGAAGTCGGGAGTTCGACTCTCCCCCCAGGCTCCACACTACAATCTAGATTGACATAATTTACAGACCCGAATATAATACGAATATGCCCAGATATCCCGACCACGTAAAAATTCGTGCCAGTGATCTAAGAAAACAAGGAGCATCGTTAAATGAGATTTCGCAAGAGCTTGGCGTTGCAAAAAGTACTGCTTCTTTATGGACAAAAGGAATGTGGCTAGATCAAAAAGCTTGGGATATTTTGGTAACAAAATCGCATCTAAGTTTAGAATTTGCGAACGCTGCGCAAAAATACAGAAGACAAAAACTTTTTGAAGAAATTAGGCTTGATGCACTTAAAACAATTAGCGACATACCAACAACAATATCGGTATGTAAAGCACTCTGCTCATTTCTGTACTGGGCGGAAGGGTGTAAAAACCTAAGCTACGTAAATTTTATGAATTCTGACCCACAAATGGTTAGAACTTTCCTGCATCTATTGAGAAAAGGCTACAAAACTGATCCCAAGAAGTTTAGAGTACAAATACATCTACACGACTACCATAGTAAAAACGAGATCACAGCTTTTTGGTCTAGTGTCACACAAATACCCCAACAGCAGTTCAGAAAACCATATCTAAAGCCAAACACTGGCAAGAGAAAAAGACTAAATTACAATGGGTGTGTGAGTATAAGATATTATGATTTCAAGGTTGCTCGCGAAATTCGGTACATATATAATGCATACGCCGATAGTTGCACATAAAGAAACGTAGGGGCGTGGTGTAGTGGTAACACTTTTCTCTCCAAAAGAAAGACCGGGGGTTCGATTCCCTCCGCCCCTGCCAAAAATATGCTACAATCTGAACAATTAGTTAGCTGCCCCCACCAAACATGAAAATCTTAAGATATTTATCTGCAAGCATTGCAATCATCCTAATTACTGCGGGCATCTTTGTGCTCACCACTTGGTATCGCATACTTACCCCCGACCTTTACGTTACCGCGCTTGCCGAGTCAGGCATCTACACTCAAATTACCGAAATTGTTGAAGACTACGCCACAACCGCCACAGTCGCACTGGTGCAAAATACAACCTCTACAGTAACCACACAGGCTACTACCGCACTTCTTGAACGCATTACCCAAGAAAACCAACTACAGCCACGTGGAGAACTCGTGGTCGAAAGACTTGGCGACCGCGCCGGTGATGCCGTTTCACAAAGAATTGAACCTGAAGTTGCGAGTATAGTTGCGCAAGCCACACAAAGTATGCAACTTGAACAAAACCTGCAACGAATAACCGAAGAATCACTCACAGCAACAGCAAACTGGTTTCGCACCGCCGCACCTGCACCAGCATTTTTTAGCTATATTCCAGAGCCGGCCCAAGTTGATGCCCTTGATCACTTTGGCCTACTAAAGCTCGGGGCGTTAATTGCAGTACACAACTCATCCGGCCTTGCTAAGTTACCTGTGTGTAGAACACAACAAGAAGTCACCGACAACCTTTACAAAATTCAAAACGGCGAACTTAAAGCAATCACCTGTACGTCACAGTCAATTCAAACTGTGGTAGTCAAAGAGCTCGAAAATACAGTTCCCTTTCAATTACTAGATCGACTCCAGCTAAGAATGTATGAAGCACTCGAAGTTTATGGCATTACCCAAGTTTTAAACAACATGAAGGAGCTTGTGCGAGGACTTAGTATGGTCAAAGCCGAGATTTTGGCCACACAAGAATTTGTGCAAAGTGTGAAAAAATTAGGGGTTGTTTTGCTAATGTTCTCGCTCCCATTTGTTTTCCTAGCAACCGCGATAGCCGAACCTGGCAAGAGAGTTATGTCTTTGCTATATGTTACTTTAGCAAGTGGCGTAACACTTATTTTGGCTGCAGCATTTTATCTGTTCACTTTTCCTGAATATTTTTTGGGCGCAATCAATCTGCAACGAATACTTACACTACAATCATTACCACCGGCACGCGCCGCCCTGTTGTACGAAAGTCTAAATAGTGCCGCAAGTGCGGTTGCTACTGGAGTGGTTGATTACACAATGATGCTAGGGACTATATTTGTACTTGTTGGAATTAGCGGATTACTGGGCATAAAGCTGCATAAAAAACATACTGCGAAGCTAAATGCAAAGGTCGAGAAAAATCCTACTGAAAAAACACAGCCCCAGGCCCGTTACTAAAACTCCTGCCCGAAGGGTGGCAGGAGTATTCCGCTGTCAACTGCGACGCACATCGCGGCCACACCACGATACACATCATCATCAACAGAAACGGTGAGCGGACGCTCACCGTTCCCTTTTCCTCCGCCCAAAACCCACAGGCGTGGGTTTTGTGCAGTCCCCCTGTAGTCTATTGTTACCCAATTTCTGGGTAATGTAGACCGCCGAGCGGGCTCCCCGCGCGGGTAGACCCCCAGTTCAACACTCAGAGGTCCCGGGAGGACCTCTGTGAACACAACCCCCAGGCTTCCCTGGAGCGTTAAGTTCACCGGCTCCCCGTCGGCAAACTTCACTACCCATCCATACGGGTCGGACGGGCTAATCTGGTACATGACAATGTCCGGCGCCTGCTGGCACCCCGCCAAAACGAGCAAAAGAATCACAATGGGAAAAATTTTTTTCATTTTTCTATCCTTAAACCGGCCGATAAATTACCCCATAGTATACCATGCGCTGGTGGTTTTTGAAACTACAGGTTGACCACATTATTGGTTCGCTGTAGAATGCCACCCAT
>CAYXGU010000066.1:0-3254 GCA_964464645.1 uncultured Candidatus Saccharibacteria bacterium | reverse complement strand
AGCCAAGACACACCCATCAGAATATACCCCGGTTGCACTAATATATTTAATTTCTTTTTCTTTAAGCTTCTGTAATAAGTCTTCGTTGGTAAATGTGTCGTAGGTATTTTTTGAAACAACCAAATCCCCTTCAACAGGTTTAATTGTGTAAAATTCTGAGTCAAAACCTGTTGTATCGTCAGAGTAGTATTCGGCTTCGGGGTCAGTGTACAGCTCGTTTAGATTGTCAGGCAGGTTTTCTTTGTTCCATGGAGTGAGTGTTGTTAATATTACAAGTCCGCCGACCTCGTTACGGTATCTAACAATAAAATTGGCCAGTACAGGCAGCATTCTTCTGATTTTGGCAAAGTGAATATTTGCTTCAGGTGTTTCACATTTTTCGTGCGCGCAGGAATTAACAGGGTCGATTACTAATAAGGCTGTGTTCTCTGTTGTCATGTTTTTGTATATTTTTATTTTGCTCATGTAGACAGTGTAACAGCACGGTCCTTTTCTATTCAATCATACAAGAAAATTCCGGAAGCATGGTCAGGAAACACCGGCTTTTCATCCAAAAAAGCATAAAAAGGTGCTTGGCTCAATATTCGCCCGTTTTTCTCACCCTTAAATTGGTGATCGCAGTTCTCAACTACAACAAGTTCTTTGCGCGATGCAACATCGCAAAAATTAAAAAATAGTTCTCCCGCGTCGGGTTTTACAACCTCATCTGAATCGCCGATCACAATATAAACTTCCCCGGTAAATTGGCGTAATCCCCTGGAGACCAAGTCAGCCCCCACATTTATGGCTGGCGCAATCAGTAAGATTTTAGTGACTTCTGGGTACTCCCATGCCAAAGTGCTAATTGAGCCTGCACCGGCAGAAAAGCCCATTAAATATACTTCGGGGTTTTTAGAGCCGCATATTTCGTGCGCGTGTTCTAGCGCGTAGTCAAGCATTTTTCGCAGACTTGTATCCCAGTTGCCTACATAGGGATTTCCGGTGCGCACAACTGAAGCCAACGCCGAACCTGCAATGTAATTTGCCAGCGTTTCGTATTTTCTGTTGTAGCCATGAATGTCACCTTCTGAGCCTGGATAGTTTATAAGTATCTTTCCGTTATTTAGTGGGTGAATTGCAAGTTCTTGTTCGTAGGTAAGCTTGTCTCCAAATATTTCCTTGTCCCACTTTAGTGTAATTTTTTTCATATACTAAGCAAATCTAAGTCGATATTGGCACCACTTACACTCTGGATTTACTTCCGGGATGTCACTATGTAACAACGTATCAACCCCCTTTATAAACTGCAAAAACCCAGCATCATCTGCTGTAACCTCAAGCCACTTTGGCGGAAAATCAAGTCGTGCTATCCCCTCCTCAAAGCTAACAGTATCGGGGTAAAAAATTAGCAGCCCCATCTTGGTAATTTTTATCGGGTTTGCTTGTTTAGAGTTTTCCATAGCAAATTTATATGCTGTAAGCTGAGTTTGGTATTTAGCTATTTTATCCTCGCCGGGCTGGCTAATTTTAAGATCAATTAACGTGTAGGTGTCATCTGCGTTTTTGCATAACAGATCATATTTTCCTTTTATAAAACACTCGGTGTTGGGTACAGTAACAGACTCTACAAAGCCTTCCTGGCTTGCAACCTGGCAATCTGGCAGGTTGCTAGATAATGTTTGCAGGTTCTTGCCCACCAAACTGCCTTGTATGCGAGTATTTAAGGCAGAAAACACACCGGGCATAGGCATGCTCGGTTGGATAATGCCTTGTGTTACTTTAAGGTAATAGCAATGTTTGCAGTCTTCGTAGAGGTAGGCAAAGTCTGAGGGTGAGAGTTTGTACATATTACTTTTGATATAAAACGAAAAACGGCAGTTTGTCCAGCCCTATGTAATTAAACATCCATAAATCTTTTCTACCATTCTTAAATCTCGCCAAGTGTTTTTTAAGATTGAGTTTCGGAATGAAGGGATAAAATCGAATCTCCTGCCTAACTTGGTCTTTTTCAACCCACTTAAAATTTGCTATCAATGGAGGTGTAAAGTAACCGGATTTTGTTACCTTATCCATAATTTCCCATGTAGCACCAAAAATCTCACCCTTTGGTTTACAGGAATTTGTTTTAACCTGAGCACGAAAATTACATCCAGTACATTGCACATCAAACAAGGGATAACCTGTAGGAAGAAGCATCAGTTTTTTCTTGCAATTCGGACACAATATTAAATCAACAATCTCTTGTTCACCAAAATCACCAGCTTGTTTATTTGTAGACATATTATTTAAATAAATCCTCCAAGAACTGACTTATCTTGGTTTTGGATTTAGTCTCAATTTCTTTTGGTTTTTCAGCTTCCCCAACTACTTGATCAAACAAACTTGGTGTTGGTTCTACTGTATTGGGAATAACTGGTTGTTTTATCTCAACCTTTGGAATCTCTTTTAAAGATTGATTTTGCTGCCATTCCTGCCACTGTTGCCATACAACATTCAGTTCCGGTTCTAGCCAACGCTCAATCTCTCCACTCCTAGATTCAGGCTCGCTCACGCTTGCAAGGAATACTGGATACTCAAGGTTATTAAAATCCAATTCACCAATAGGATTGGTTTTATCTATTTCGGATTGTTTTTCAACATACAAAATAGACATTTTTTGTGATGAAGTTTGAGCACCTCTTTGTTGCTGTCTCGTTGAGGTTCCTTTTTTGAAAACACCGCGGGGTAAACTTACAATTGCAAGTATCTTGCAGTATTTTGAAACAAATTTTCTTAAGTATTCGTCATTTGAATTTGAGAAAAATCCTTCTGGCAACACCAAACAAAACTTACCACCAACTCTTGTGCTATTTACAGCTTGCTGAATTGAAAGATTATATTCTGAAATACTATCTCGTCTACCATTTCTGTCTAAATCCAAATCTAAATTTTCCTCAATTTTTTCAAAATCATCATGTTCGTACTTACTACCACCGGCTGGATTACCAATAGTAAGATCCCAATTATTGCCCTGATAAAAGAGACCGTTACCTTTTATTACTGGAAGCGTTTCTATTTCCTCAACTCCAGATTTTTTGAAAAACAGTGCAATATATGTTTTTGAAATAATATAAGGTAATTCATCAATATCTACACCTCTGATATTTTCTAGTTCAACTCCTTTATCTATTACTGCTGCTAAGTAACCGCCACTTCCACATTCAAAATCTAAAATTTTAGTTTCAGGCGTTAAGTCTCCAACTAAATTAGTCATGAAGGCTATAACACATTGCTCT
>CAYXGU010000065.1:0-3551 GCA_964464645.1 uncultured Candidatus Saccharibacteria bacterium | reverse complement strand
GTTGTGGCAGGTACAGATGAGGCACAAAAAGCGAATGAAGTGTTTGAACAACAAGGAAAATGTGTCAAATCACCAAAAAACACTTTTACAAAATGGAACATTCTGTTGGACATTACCCGCACGGAAGATGAGCTGCTTGCCACCATGCATAAAAAACACAGATACAACATAAAAAAAGCTCAGCAAAACGGCCTAGCCGTTGAACTGGGGCAAAACACAAACGATTTTGACACCTTTTTTAGGCTACTTGCCGAAACCGCAGACAGACAAAAATTTTTGATTCATCCAAAAGGCTATTACAAGTTAATCTGGGAACTTTTACATCCGCAAGGCATGGCCGAACTGTTGCTAGTCAAACATGCCGGCGAGTCGGTTGCGGCGTGGATGCTTTTTGTTTACGAAGGTACACTTTATTACCCTTATGGCGGCTCGGATCCGACAAACAAAAACCTATATGCAAGCAACCTGCTTGGGTGGGAAGCCATAGTATTAGGCAAAAAACTCGGTTGTACACTTTTTGACATGTGGGGCGCGTGCCAGGATCCAAACAATGAAAAAGATCCCGAATGGGGCTTTACCAATTTTAAGCTCAAATTTGGCGGGACTCATGTTGAGTACATTGACTCGTATGATTTGGTTGTGGATAAAACTAAATACACCACGTTTAGTTTTGCGAATTCGGTTAGGTGGAAATTGCTTAGGCTGAAAAAATAACTTACGGAACCATTGACGACACACAATTACTGACTATAATCGTTACAAATCCAAACCAACAGCAGGAGGTAAAATGGGCTTGTTTTTGATCGGAGCCATTACTGTGGGCATTTTGGCGGCCACCGGGTTTCACTTCTTTCGTGAGGAAAACGTGAAACCAAACTTTTTGTTTTCCGCCTTAGTGGGCTTTTGTGTAGGCCTGTTTTTGGGTGGAGCTACGACCAGTGTGCAAGTTGGAGTTGCAGTCTGTGGAACTGCGCTTCTGACGGCTGAAGTTGTGGGCCACATTGCACACTGGATCAGAGGCGAGTAGTGGATCACGACAACAAAGCGTGATCCTCTGCTCCAACTTTTTTACACCTTATACAAATAAATCTCGTACTTCCCATACTTTTTGGTCTCAACCGGTGCCAAGTCTGGAATTGCAAAGCGACAACTTACAACGCGCGCGCCGCTTGGTAATTGCGCAAACAAATCCTTAACAACCCTAGCAAGCATTTCGGGGTACAGATACAAATAAAGCAAAGATACCTCGCCCACATTAGCAGTGTATAAGTCGCGGCCAACAACCTCGTACTGTTCTTTGTTAAACCCCGCCGATTTTAGGCGAAAAACTGACTTTAGACTTTGTACAGGATCAACTTCATAGCCAATGGCTTTTTTAACCTTAAAATCTTTAAGCCCCATTAGTAAAACTCTGCCGTCTCCGCTACCCAAATCGCACAGTACATCGTCTTTGCTGGCTTCTGCCATTTTCAAAGCCTCACGGACAAAAAAATGCTTGTTTGGCACGTACGGAGCACTTAGAAAAAAATTTGTGTGTAGACTAGAAAAAAGCTCGCCTGCGACATACAGTATTAATAATATAAGTGCCGCAACAACAACTAGTAAAAAAATTAATGTAAAGTATTCCATAACCTAAATATATTCTACCCTTTGTACGCGTGCGGGCAAATGGTTCTAAAATCGCACCATGTGCAGTGCATTCCGGGATTTGGAGTAAAATCACCCTTTTTTATTTCATCAACTATTTCTTCGACTTCGTGTTTTTTGGCTTCCAATTGCTTTTGCGTGCGGGTGGTGGATAACTTTTCGTTGTGCTCAACAAAGTAGTAGGTTAACTTTTTGGGTACCATATTTAGGGCTTCTTGTGCAGCAAGCGCATAAAACGCTACCTGATCATCTTTGTCGACCTCTTTTTGGGATTTAAGGCTACCGGTTTTATAATCGACTATCTCAACTCCATCCTCAAGTTGATCAATACGGTCAATTCGTCCGTAAAACTTGATACCGCCTAATTTTAGGGTAAAGCTTTTTTCAAGTGCAACCGGCTTTGCTTTAGCATTTTTGTTTTTTTCGTAATAGTTTTCGAGCAATTTTTCTCCGCTATTAAAGCGCTCCTGCTGATGTTCTTTACTTAAATAGCCAACCGGTACCCAATTTTTTTTGTACAGTTCTTTTAGATCGCTAAGCGAGACATCTGGTGTTACTAACTGCGCCTGATGAAAATCGCGCAATGTATTATGAATGGTATTACCAAAGCTAAACGCGTGATTTGGCGCAGTTGGAATGTTTAGTACATGGCCGTATTTGTACTTTAGTCGACACTCATTAAACATATCGACCTTTGAATAGCTAAGCGAAGTTGGCTCATGCCCCATGTGTTCTTGGACTTTTGGGCTTCTAAATTCGGTGCCGACCCCAAATAAACTTTTTTGCTCTGTAGAGGGTTTTTTGGATTCAATTTTGTGGATTGGCAGGCCTGTCTCAGCTAAATACCCACTCGGATGTTTGTCTCTTTTACCACCGTAGTTTTTCGCAAAAGTCAGGTGTAGATATTTTTGCGCCCGTGTCATACCAACGTAAAATAACCGGCGCTCTTCTTGAATGTGCGGATCACCAGATGGTAAGGTTTCTGTAATAAGTTCATCCGGCAGCTCAATTGCATCTGACCTGTTGCGTGTTGGAAATCTGTCGGCAACCAGATTTACCATAAACACCACCGGAAACTCCAGTCCTTTGCTTGCATGCACAGTCAAAAGATTTATAGTGTCTATATCTTGCATTTCGGCTTGTGCGGGGTTTTCTCCCGCTTCGATCATAAGTTCCAAATAGTCAAGAAACTCAGCAATGGTGGGCAGTTCTTTAGTGTCGGCGCGGTATGCAACTTCGAATTTTTTCACCTTCTCTAAAAACAAATTGAGGTTATTTATACTTAAGTGATTTTCGATTGTGTCTTCCTGTATGTACGGGTCAAGATAGTCTGTCTCGTTTACAAGCGTAAATACAAAATCTGTCGGCGTTTTTTCGGTAATTAGCCGCTGAAAGTTCTTTATCAAATTAACTAAACTTAACACATTCTCGTTACGAGAACTTTCGCACAATTCCCACATGGTTAGTTTTTTGTATTTTGCTTCTGCTAAAATGGCTGTAACTACTAACGGCTCAATTTTAAGTGACTTAACATTTAGCACTCTGTATAACCCAACTCCGTCATTGGGATTAATGATTACTGTTAGGAAGGCGATGATATCGCGAACTTCCTCACAATCGTATAAGCCTCTATTACCAACCAACTGATATGGTAACCCATACTTACGAAACGCAAAGATAAACGGATCCAAGTGGCTGTTTGCCCGCGCTAAAATCGCGATGTCCTTATAAGTATAGTTTGGTTCACGCCCTAAAATATCTACGATTTGCGCTACAACATATTCAACTTCGTCTTCGACGGTTTCGAGTTGGGCAATTACAGGTGGTATGCCTGCTTCTTTAACCTGACTTACAAGTTCTTTTGATATACCAAGCTTTGCTTCGAGCGTATCGGGATTATTGTG
>CAYXGU010000064.1:0-3585 GCA_964464645.1 uncultured Candidatus Saccharibacteria bacterium | reverse complement strand
AACGATTAAGCGAATATTCGCCTTGCCATTGGTTGAATAAGACACTATAATTTGATTTTACTGATAATGTGATTGCATACATATTATTAGATTTAGAAATAAAGCAAAAAATAACTTGTAATCTGGAAACCTTAGATAAACCAACTACCAAAACCGAAACCAACAAATACCTAAAGCACTAAAAACCAATACAATGAGTTTTTTATCTATAAACCTGTTGGCAACACAATTACTAAAAAAAAAAGAGGAGCAGAAAACTAATCCTACCCCTCTAATCCCTCTCACAAATCAACCCACACGTGCCGTACAGTTGCCGCTATTGCTTCGGGTTGCACTCCTGCATTGCCCTTATCCATTCACGACATAACAAACGTACACAAAAAATAATAGGCCCATAAGAGAGCCTATTATAATTTTTTCAACAAACAAATGTTAATCGTTAACGACTGCTGCTTGAATGTATGCCGAATTACTAACAATTGTCCCATCAGGTCTACGAACACACAAATACACATGAATGTCGTAAGCAGCACCAATGATAACATCAGGAATAACAAAGCTTTCCTCATCACGAGTAACCATATCCACTACTGTCTGATCCCAATCATCAATACCTTTGTGAGATACAGCAAACAACCAAACCTCATCACTATTCGCAGCATTAGCACTTTCAGCAGCAGTAGTAAAACTAACAACTAAAGAATGAGAAACCGCATGATAAACCGCCTCGCCAATAAGAACCGGAGCTAACTTACCACGAGAGTAAACAAACGCATCAAAAGCCGGAACTAAATCGCTACCAATATGACTAATGTTAGTCTTAACAAAGGCATTGAAACCACTCATTCCCGTAGCAAACCTATTCCAAAATTTGGGAAATAAATCAGACTGAAACATTTGAGCCATAAATACAATTGCAGCCATTTTACCACGTTGCAAAACTTGACCGGCTGTTTTTGGGTTTGCCACTGATAGAGGCATTGAACGTACATAATCAATACCTTTCCAACTTCCTCCAATAACATTAGCAACCTTGCCACTAATACCTCCTAAAATACCTCTCTTTAAACGTGCCATAATAAATAAATTTTTAATTGAACATAAATTTTCCCAAAAATACAAAAATAATTTAACACAAATAAAAAAAACGCCTTTATTTACTAAAATTACCCCCCTTGCTAATACGCCCCTTTTGATAATGCTCTGTACTTTTAACAGATTTATGCCCAATATATGCCTTACTGTCCAACACATCAACACCACTACTCCGCATAACCATCAACTGTAAATGCCTCCCCATATGAGTGCTGATTGTTTTGCTATTGTTATGCAAACGCAAGTAAAAACCATGCCTCAACATCCAACGCCTAACACTGAACCGGCTGATACCGTGAAAAACAAGCTCGTTAGAACCAACAGCCGAATTAAAGAAATCAGACAAAACACCCAAATCTAAAATCCTGTTATTACTGCGTTTTTTACCATGCACAACCACCTTACCATAACAAATAACATGACACCAACGAATGGATAAAACTTCCGAAATACGCAATCCATACGTAAACAACATGTAAACAATGGTAGGATACACTTCTAAGCCAATACGAAACTTACCCAACTGCTGCTGGGCGTTTGACAACGTGAGTAAGTCGAGATTTTTTACACCGCACGGTTCGGAGCGTAGTGCGAATAATTTTGGACTAGCTGTGGTATGAGAGTGTGCCAACTTTTTTGAAAGTAATTGCGCCTTGTTTACGTATGCCATGTGGTTGTTTTTTTGACAAAGATAAAGAAAGCACACACGCAAAAAAAAAGAGGAAAGCACATAGAAAGCAGCAGTTTTGTTTTTTTTGCGTTCAACGGTCAGAACAAAAGGAACACGGAACGAATAATAGGCACTTATACGTTGTGTAAGCACGGTCATACGGAATTACAACGTATTAGTGCCTACGAGCAAACGCATTGACGTCAGCGTTGGAACGTGTGAAAAATGCGTTTGCTCGCAAAGTCAACCCGACCGAAACAACCACAGCCAAACGCTTAAAAAAAAACAAAACTGCTGCTTTTTATGGGCTTGTGTGTAAGCCCCCCCCCTTTGCCATTTATCGCGGGGCAAAGGGGGGGTAGGGGGGGATTGGTGCTTTTTTTTGCCTGTTTTAGATCATTGTGCGCTGCTCTTTGGCAAAAATGACTAAAACAGAATAGCAAAAAGTTGTTTAAAGCACCGAGCCCATTATTTGTTTTGCTGTAATCAATCACAAAAAAAGAACTACAAACCCTCCATCCTCTTTTTTTTTGTGTGTGTGCCTTTTTTCGTGTATTTCACGAAAAAATTAACGTGTGCGCTGGCTCGTGCGATGGCTAGAGTTTTTAGACTTCAAAGAAATCAAGTGCCAACCCAAAAACACTTTACTCCGATGCACACCCAAACGCCTAATCTGACGCCACTGCAACAAACAACAAAACGACTGCACTCCAACAACATAACGCCATTCAGAAACACCACTCTTGACAGCCTCGACCGCCTCAAACCTACTATTACTCAAACAATCTGAACATACAAACCTCTGCATTTGCTCTATTTTTTCGTTGAATCGTACCACTTTTCCCTATTTTTTCGTTTAATCATGTTTTTTTCTACACTCCTAACAACTAAACCGATAATGATAACGATAATTGTACACCATTCTGATTGACACAACACTTGTCCGACTTCGCTAAATTCTTGCATAACACTTCTTTTTTCTCATTAATAATTGATTGATTCAGAAAATTCTCATAATGCCAAAAATAACCTTTAAAATGCCGATAAACAAACGAAAATCTATTAACCATATCAGCCACACCGGAATAAATAACACAACATCTGTCCTTCAAAGACCAAACAAATCTATTCTTTCTACAAAATCCACGTAGTTCGCTCAACTGCTCTGTACTTAGGACAATTTGAAACTTTGGTATTTTCGACAACTTTCGACTACACCCCCACAAACGACCACTCACAACTCCATTACCCAAATCTGACTTAACTAAATACTTCCTCATATAACTAGCCACATTCCGCACATTTCTTAGACTATGAACATCTGTACTATTCGGGTTATTATGCAATCCGAACCTATCCACATAACCCAACTTATTTTGTATTTGATTCCACTTTTGTCGCAGGGCTAAACAATCAACAAACACATCACTCACAATGTGAAAATGAATATTACCATTTTTTTGCTTTTCAGCCTTCCACACATAATTTTTCAATCCCCACAAACGACCACTTTCAACCAAAAAGGCATTCAATAATTCTCGCTTAATAACCTCATCACTGTGTATTTGCTTACTACTTAAGGTTAGCGTAATTAACGAAGCTTTGAAAGAAACTTTTTTATTACCTTTCGACAAAACGCCTACTTTTTTTCGACTCATCAATACAAACCAATCTATAATTACTGACATTTTACTAGCTACTTTTTTGCTAATCTTGCCGCCTGTATTGTTATTTTTTAGATTATTTAGCGATTTCTCACTCATTGAACGATTAAGCGAATATTCGCCTTGCCATTGGTTGAATAAGACACTATAATTTGA
>CAYXGU010000063.1:0-3647 GCA_964464645.1 uncultured Candidatus Saccharibacteria bacterium | reverse complement strand
GGTTTCGTTTAATAAATTGCTGGAGTCTACAAACTTTTCGTGCGTATCAATAGAAGGGTCTAAGAACATGAGAATATAGCTGTCTTCAAGTGTATAGACTCTGTAAAATGATCTGAAACTAGCATCACCTTTTATTTGAGTGATCTTTTGGGGAGTATAATTACAGTAAGATAGCCACCGGTGAACCTGTTCTATCATAGTAATATTATACCAACTTAAAAATTCAATTTGGAAAATACTCGCTAGCCTTTTGGTTGTTAACCATTTCTGTGGTCGGGGTGACAGGGCTCGAACCTGTGACCTCACGGTCCCAAACCGCGCACTCTACCTACTGAGCTACACCCCGAAGTGTAGCGAAACGAACAAGGGGTGGCAACTAAGTGTTGCGCCCCGACAAAAAAGCTGATTTAGGCGTAACTACCACTAATCGCACTGAACCAGCTTTGGTAATCATTCTATCACCTTTCCTGCCATCTTTCCCGGTAAAAAGTTAAAGTTCAGGCGCCAGCTCTGTAAAACTGCCCTCAATTGGTTGAGATTCATAAATGTGGCGTGAATTGTTAATTAAATCTATCAGGTGTAATTTAAACGTATAAGTGCAGACCTCATCCACTGTGCATGCTTGCGCTGTTTCGTCTTTTTTGTCGATGTTGCGAGAAAACTCACTGACCACAAAAACATCGTTGCTGTTTGGCAAAAACCACGCGCGGTCAAAATAGCAGTTTGCCGCCACCGAACAGTCTACAAAGCGCGCGTCTATAATCTTGTCGTCCCGCAGGCCGTAAAAATGCAGTTCGTTTGGCAAATACCCATCGCGCAGTTCTGGGCGATAGTCGACATACTGTCGCTCACTTGGCGAAAATACCACTTTTTTTATGTCTTTGTGCGCTGCAATGCGGGCTTCAAATTCTTCAAGTTTGCCGGGCTCATCAATGGAGCTAATAGTCATCCATTTTGTATTGTAAATTTCGTTTTTTTCAACTAAGTTAAAGCCGTCGGCGTCAATTTCAATATCTTTGTTTTTAAGATTTGTTATCCACCGTTGAAAACCATTGCTGTCCTCGACTTTTTCGGGCAGCTTAGACTCGTCGACTGCGGATTTTTCGGTGTAGTTGAAAGTTACGCCAATTGCAATGAACAACAAAATTGCGGCAGTCAGAGCTATGGTTAGTAGGTTTTTCGGCTGGGTGTGCATGTGCAAGTACATTTTATCAAATAGCGAGCCAACATGTTAAAATTCAAAGTGCTAAAAGGAAGTTAGCACCTGTAGCTCAGCGGATAGAGCAGTTCCCTTCTAAGGAAAAGGTCGCAGGTTCGATTCCTGCCAGGTGCACCAGCAAGTTTTTTTGGCCCAGGTGGCGGAATGGTATACGCGGCAGACTTAAAATCTGCTGTCCTTCATCGGACGTGGGGGTTCGAGTCCCCCCTTGGGCACCAAATAGCAATGAAAACACGCAGTGGCAAGATAGTTATAGTTGCATTTTTCATTTTGGTGCTCCTATCTGTTGGGTACTTTGTGCTCGACTACTTTGCATTATTTCAGCCAATTCCAACTGCATCGCGCAATCCAGTAAGCCAAAAACCTACCAACTCTCAAAACTCCCCACAATCTCTAGGCACACCCGAACTCATCGCCTCAGGCCTCGAAGTCCCCTGGAGCATAGCCTTTACCTCCCCCACCCGTATGCTTGTTGCCGAACGTCCCGGTCGCATTCGCGAAGTGGTCGGTGGCCAGCTAAACCCCACTCCCCTACTTACCATAGCCCAAGTCTCAAGCACAGACGAAGAGGGACTTATGGGGCTGGCGATTGACCCACAGTATGCGCAGAACAAATACGTGTACATTTCGTACGCCTATCCGCAGGACGGCGGCCTGTTTGTGCGGGTTGCGCGTCTTATAGATCAAGGCACTTCTTTAGTAGAAGATACTGTTTTATTGGACCGCGTTCCGGCGGCACAGTTTCACGCAGGGAGTCGGGTAAAAATCGGCCCGGATAGCAAACTGTATGTGACTACCGGCGATGCCTTAACAAAAGAGGACGCGCAGGACGCAACTTCGCTTGCGGGCAAGATTTTGCGCCTAAACCTAGATGGCTCGGTGCCTGCCGATAACCCAATTGCCGGCTCATACGTGTATAGCTATGGCCACCGCAACCCCCAAGGCCTTGCGTGGCTGTCAGCCGGCGAGTTGTTGTCAACTGAACATGGGCCGAGTGTGTTTGATGGGCCTGCCGGTGGCGACGAGATAAACCACATTGTAGGCGGCGCAAATTATGGCTGGCCGGTTGTCTCGCATGAGAAAAGTACAGATGGGATGATTGATCCGCTAATTACTTTTACGCCGGCGGTGGCGCCGGGCTCAGCCGCGGTTGCCGAAGATGTGTTGTATTTTGGCGCGCTGCGTGGTGAGGGGTTGTACAAAGTTGAACTAAGCGTAGCTGGTGGCGACGTTAGGGTTACAGATTTTACAGTTGTGCCAGGAACCGATTCGTTGGGTAGAATTCGCGAGGTTGTAGTGGGGCCAGATGGTGCGCTGTATTTTTCCACGAGTAATCGCGATGGGCGGGGTGAGGTGCGCGGTGGGGACGATAAGATTTATCGGGTGGGGCTTTTAGAGTAATGTATTGCTAACCTGTTTTACTGAGGAGCTAATTCCAATAGTTCAGTTGCTTTCAGGAATATTTTTCTTTCATCCTCATACGGCAGGAGGTTACTTATTTGTGTTTTAGTAAACCAGCCGTGTTCAGCTATTTTGTCCCATGAACTAAAGGTTTCAGTTCCCGTCAGCTTTAGTAGATAAAAATGCGTCTCACCTCTTTTACCAGCGCGCTCTGGTTTTTCTGAGCCATAGATAAAGCGGTTGATTAAGTTTGTATTTACAAGTACTTTATGACTTATGTCTAAGCCAATCTTCTCTTTAAGCTCTCTAGCTAGTGTTTCTTCCAATGTCCTATCAGCCTCTTCCTTACTTCCTCCGGGGAAAGTCCAGTAACCTTTTATGTGTTTAAGTAAGAGAAATTTGTAGTCACCATTCTCAAGTTTATATAAAATTGCTAACGCGCCGTAGATAATTTCATTCATATGCTCGCCCCAACTTAACTATTTATCTGCACGTGCAGGACCAATTGTTCCCAAATTTTCTAGTAATCTTTACGTCTTATTGTTTTAACCCTCAACCTCTGCCTGAAACCCTCCATAAGCCATTCTTTGCATATCAAACGGTACTTGCATATCTTCCTGCCCCTTCATCTGCTCTTCCATTTCAGCCATAACTTTAGCGTTAACCTCATCTCGGTGCTCCTTTGACTTAAAGACTATAAAAGAAAACCACACTGTTTCATTGCTAGTTGCGCCTGCCATTTCAGGAAATGCGCGTGATTTTTGGTCGCCCATTTCTTGTGGAGCAAGCTCATCTCCTCGACATTCAAAATATTCGAGTGCGCCGTGCTTCATCCAGACATCTCGGCCGCCTTCGGCCATCTTTTTGTATTCTTCTATCTTGTTTGTTGGAACTACTAACACAAATCCATCTACATATTTTGCCATATAGGATCCTCCAATTTTTTAGACTAAAATTAGCTTACTAGCCAAGAAGTGCTATGACAACATATAACTTCTCTGGAGCGGGATACGGGATTCGAACCCGT
>CAYXGU010000062.1:2336-3722 GCA_964464645.1 uncultured Candidatus Saccharibacteria bacterium | reverse complement strand
AAGCTGTGTGCGTTTGTCCATGGCGGCCCGCTGATCGGTTAATTGACGCTCCAAAACTGTGGCGTTGTTGTCAACGGAGGATTTCATATCTTTTAGCCACTCGGTCAGCACAGAGTCAGAATTGGTCTTTAGGTCAGATTTAAGCGAATTCATTTGACGGGTAAAAAAGAACACCAAAAAGACAACAACACCGCCAAGCACAAATGCTATTAATAAAAATGTCTCAAGCGAGATCATAGCTCGGAGTTTGGATCAACAATGTTTGTGTAAATGTCAGAAAGGGTACCAAAGTCGTCTCTAAATCTTACGTTAACAAATTCCTGCCCAGCTACCCTTGGTACTTGCACCGAAAATGCGTATGGTTGCCAAACGGCGTCATCTTCTGATTCCAAATTTGTCCATACCAGCATTTCTTTAACCCGACCGGCAGTCGCAACTGCTGTGATATCAAAATTCCACACAGCAGAATTGGCAAAGTTTGCCTGATTGTTTGGCACAATCGATCCGCTTATATGGTAAATGGGCCCGGTTTCTTCTGGCGGCGACGGTGTATCTGTTGGCTGCGGCACAGCGACACTTTTAGTAATAAAGAACAGCCCCAACCCAACAAAAATTATCACAACTCCGGCAACAAGTACGTATTTTAGACTAAATTTAGAGGGTTCTTTTACCGGTTGCGCCGGCTGTGCGGGTTGGACAGTTTCTTCCATACGCTTATTATACAAAGTTCCACATGTTACGCCAACAATTTCGTTTACTTTTAATCTATAATGCGGCTATGACAAAAAACCGTGTTGTATTTATTTTTCTGGGGCTATTTGCAGCATTTGGAGTTACTTTAGTTGCACTAAGCACAACTAACGCCCCCAAGCTTGTATCCCCGGTCAGTAAAACACCTAACAGTACTTTGACCCAACTCACGGCACAAAATGAGTCCGCAAAACCTACCACACTAATTGCAACTGGTGATTTTATTCCGGCCAGATCAGTAAACTATCAGGCGCTTAAGTATAACGATTTCACCTGGACAGTGGCAGAAACTGCGCATGTTGTTAAAGGTGAAAACGATGAAAACACTATAACTTTTGTTAGTCTAGAAACACCAATATTTGAAAACTGCCCGGTTACTAATGAGGGGTTTGTGTTTTGTGGCGAAGCCGGACACGTCGAAGCGCTAAAACTGATTGGCGCCGATGTTGTGAATATGGCAAACAACCACGCCGGAAATTACGAAGCCGAGGGCATAGCAAAAACTGTGGCAATTTTGGAAACCGCCGGCATTAAGTCTACCGGACTAAATAATATTGTGTACATTACTGCGGGCAACGGTACTAAATTTGCGTTTATCGGCTATAACGATATTGGCTACACACCCGAACCGCTGTC
>CAYXGU010000062.1:0-2326 GCA_964464645.1 uncultured Candidatus Saccharibacteria bacterium | reverse complement strand
AGAACAGGTAACGGAGGCCAATCAAAATGCCGATGTGGTTGTTGTCGGCTTTCACTGGGGCGTGGAATACACTACACAAATAACGGATCGTCAGCAGGAACTGGCACACTTTGCTATTGATAATGGAGCCGATTTAATAATTGGCAACCACCCGCACTGGATTCAGCCACAAGAAACATATAAAGATAAGCTGATTACTTACGCGCATGGCAACTACGTGTTTGACCAAATGTGGAGCGAAGAAACAAAAGAGGGTGTTATAGGCAAATATACTTTTACCGGCGACAACCTCACAAGCACAGAATTTATTGCAACATACATTACGGATTACGGTAGATCTCAGCTTGCAGATGCAGAAAGGGCAAAAAGTATTCTATCGGTTTTTGCGCAATAAGCTGTATTTTATTCGTACCCTTTTCGTTGGATTTCAAATGCGGTTTTGTACTTTCCGTCTGCAATTTTCATTAAGGCGTCGTGGCTGCCATCTTCAACAATTTTGCCCTTGTCCAGCACAATTATTCTGTCGGCATTTCGTACAGTT
Source organism: uncultured Candidatus Saccharibacteria bacterium (assembly GCA_964464645.1). Lineage (GTDB taxonomy): Bacteria > Patescibacteriota > WWE3 > UBA101185 > UBA10185 > CAYXGU01. The sequence continues at coordinate 1,785 of CAYXGU010000062.1, read as the reverse complement.
GAACACCGGTGAGAAATGATGATTACCGTTTTGCCTTCGGCAAATTTAAACAGGTTTTCAAAGATTTCAAATTCGGCTTTTGGGTCTATGGCACTGGTCGGCTCATCTAAAATTAAAATTGGCGCGTCCTTGAAAAATGCGCGCGCAAGTGCGATTTTTTGCTTTTGCCCTATTGACGGCTCAATACCATTTTTGAACGATCTGCTCATTATCTGATCGTAGCCGAATTCGTAATCTTTAATGAACTCGTGCGCTCCTGACTTTTTTGCGGCCTTAACAATGCGATCAAAGTCGTTTATAAACTCGGTATCGCCAACTGCAATATTTGTTTTGGCATCAAAGTGATAAAAGTTAAATTCTTGAAACAGCGCACCAACTTTTGTGTACCAGTTTTCTAGATCTAGGTGCTTGATGTTTATGTCATCGATTAGGATCTCTCCAGCGGTAACATCGTAAAAACGCATAAGTGTTTTTATTAAGGTTGACTTGCCCGCACCATTCTCGCCAACAATGGCTACGTGATCTCCGGGGTTAATAGTAAGATCAAAACTGTTTAGAATTTTTTTGGTTGTGCCGGGATAGCAGAATGTGACGTTATTAAATTCGATCTTTGGCGGTGATTTGGTATTTGCCAAACAGACCTCACCGGGAACAATCTTTTCTTCAAGGTCTAGGACTTTGAAAATATCAACAACATATAACCCGTCGGTATAGGCCCTAGAAAACGAATTAAAAAAGCCGTTCAAAGCACCTTGTAGTGTGCCTGTCGTGCTCATGTAAAAGCTAAATTGCCCAATAGTGATTTTTTGGGCAAGGGTCATCGCGGCGGTTGCCACAAAAATAGTGCCATAGCCAACTACACCCAGCGCATCAACAAGGATGTTTACCAAACTGCGCTTATTTTCGATGGCAATTTGCTCGACTTGAAAGTTATAAAACAAGTCGTAGACTTTTTGCAAAATATACTTTCGTATTCGAAATATACGAAGTTCCATTAAGGAAGATTCTGAAGTTAAATAATACCTTGAGTCATAATAATCGCGTCTAATATCACCCTTTGCATTCCAGATTCCCCAGGTTCTTTTGCCATACAAGATATTTACTACCACCCTTGGTAGTGTAGTTATGAGCAAAATCACAATGAAAACCGGATTAAAAAACAAAAGTATACCAAGCGCCGAGAATATTGTGATTATATAATCAATAATAAAGATCAGGTTATTGGTAAACTGCATGGGACTGTGGCCATAGTTTTCCTTGACCTTGTTTAGCAAATCCATCGTTTCTGCGTCTTCGTAATATTCGACATCCAGTGTTGAATATTTTGTAGTTACCGCATGCGACATTTCTCTTCCGACAATGTACCAAAGGTTCGCCTCTGAATAATTACTAAGTCCACGTAATAAACTGCGGATTAACATCACCAATATTGCTAATGCAACTAGATAATACAGTTGTGTAAGTGCCGAATTGTCATTAATCGCCGCTAGCAGCCCGTCAATAACCAAGCTATTTAGCCACGAGCTTAAAAAAGGCAACAACGCCAAAAATACAATGGTGACAAGATAGACAGTTGAAAATAATGGCGTGGTTTTGAACACATACCCAAGCATACGTCTGCCAGCTATCGTTAAGGTCTTAAACTCTGACATGCGCTCGTGCATGGACTTCTTTTTCTTCGCCTCGTCCTCTTGGACAACAATCGCCTTCGCCGGCTGTTCTTGCTTCTTTGAATTTTTTGATTTGGGCGCCGCCGAAAAAATGCACATTGGTCGCACTGCCCTC
>CAYXGU010000061.1:661-3793 GCA_964464645.1 uncultured Candidatus Saccharibacteria bacterium | reverse complement strand
GATCCAAAAATACAACATCAAACATATTCGTAAATTTTGGCATTGGGTCATTTTTGACATCATATTTTACAACTTGAAGGTTTTTTATACCCAAATCCTTTTTTAAAGCTTCTATCGAAGCAATTATGTCGGAGTCAAGTTCAAACACTACTGCTTCCAAAAACGAGTTATCTACCAAAAACACTGCCAGTACCGTTAAATCGTTATCGCCTAAAAATGCGATTTTTTTATCTTTTATAAGCCCACGCTCCTGTAGCAGCAAAGCACGCGAAATTGAGGTGTTTGCTGTTGCACTAAACTGATCCAGCTCCCTTTTTGGTTGCGGATGATGCTTAGCCCTTAGGTCGGCAAAGCGCGCTTCAAGCTCGGGTATGGAATATTTTTTGAGGGTCCAGGCATATGGCTGTGGGTACAGCTCTTGCAATTGCGCCCTTCCCTCGTCGGTTAAAGATAAATCATCGCCGGCCGGATTAGCTAGTAGATGCTTAATACCCTGTTTAAAGCTTTTAAGTGTTTCTTTTGGCAAACCACACTCTTGAGCAAACTCAGCGCTTGACAGCGGTGACTTTGTGAGCAGGATGTTAAGCAGACCTGCTATCTCGGCCTGCTGCAAATCCGGAAGTGTATTTTTTAGCCTTTTAATAAGATTTTCCACAGCTGGATTATACCCTATCGTGGCTAGATTTCTGAAGATATGGTTGACTGCGGTTTGGTAATAGATCAGCAAATGCCTGTTGTACATCCAGTTAGACTAGATAACCGCCTGTTGTGTTATTTGCCAAATCGTTGCATTTTAAGATCCATGAAGCGCCTCTTCTTAGTACTTTTACTTGCAAGTTTTACAACTTTTGTAATCACTGCCAAAACCGCATATGCTCAAGAAGAGGCGTGGACTCGGTCAAGCCTGCCAAGCGATAAGATCGCCGCCATAGAAGTAACTCCATGGGGTAGTTTTGCCGGCGAATTTGATGACAGATTGTGGTTAAATCCTGCAAATACGCTATTTTTCAGTGCCGATAAAGGCGAGACATGGACCCAGCTAGGGATTGCTAAACACGGTATAAAAGATATTTACTATGACGATACAACAGGCAAAATTTATGTCAGTGCGTACTATTTTGTAAACGGTCTGTCCGGAATATATGTATCTAATGATCATGGCGTAACCTGGCAACGGCTCCCCGGACTTAATTTTGCAACGCTAACTGTTGCTGCGCGTGAGAACACAATTTTGGTTGGTGGCGGTAGTAGAGGGTTATGGGCAAGTTTTGATGGTGGACAAACCTGGCAGCAAAAAATCGGAACGGGCACAAGCGGACCCGATATTTTTACGCTTACGGTTTTTGACGATATTTACTTTGCAACGGCACTCAACGAGTTTTATAAATCACTTGACGGAGGGGTTACTTGGGAACAAATCACACAGCTTGATGGTCAACACATTAGATATGTTGAAAGAAACGGTGACACCGGTAACGTGATACTCGCGGGCTCGTTTTACCACCAGGGCCTGTTTCGTTCAACCGACAATGGCAACACCTGGACGTGGTTAACTACATGGGGAAACAATGGAACAGGGTCGGTGGGTGCAATTTTGTATCACAGCGGTGTATTTTACGCAGGCGGCGAGATTACCGCTACAAATCGTACGATGTACAAATCGATTGATGACGGCCTAACTTGGTTGCCAATGGGTCTTAGTGTAGTTGGTAACACAAACAATTACGACAGTGCGTGGGTACACGACGACCCAGATACACTGTTTGTTGCAACACATAGACAAGGAATTTACACAACTAAGATTGGGCAAAGTAAACTTGAGCTGGCTCAATTTATGGGTGTGCCTTGGCAAAATGGTTCCTTGGACACATTGCTAGATAACACTACAGCTGTTTTTGACCATTCCTACCCTTTGCTTGGATACGGCTATTTTACTGAACCGGTTTTGGAAAATGCAACAACTACAAACTTTTTAGGCGAAAAACTCCCAATACCTGAGCTGTATTACAGCTCACATGATGGTGTTGATATTGGTCTGGACTACGGTACACCAGTTACCGCAACGGCTTCGGGGTATGCGACCTATTATTACTGTTCCGATTGTGGACACACGATTTTGATCAATCACCAAAATGGTTACCAGACAAGCTACATGCATTTGCAAAATGAAGGACTTCTTACAACCGGCGTATTGCCTGTGTGGGTTGAACAAGGAACTGTGCTTGGCAAAGTCGGCATGACAGGACGGACAACCGGTCCGCACCTCCATCTTGGGGTTACTAAAGATCTTGATAACGATGGCGGATTTTGGGACGATTGGCCAAGCAATAAAGTTGATCCCTTCGGCTGGCAAAATCCAAATTTTGCCGACCCCTGGGAAAAATTTGTGTGGCACGATACTTTAGGGCAACACAGTGGTACTAAAAGCGCATATACATGGCAGGATTTTATTGGGTCGGCCAAAGCATATTATGGATCACAGGGCGGATCGATTGAAACTAGCACTAAAAAAGTTACTGTGCCTGAAAATGCGATCACTGAATACTTTAACTTATCAGCAATACCGTTACCTGCACCACAACTAAAAGATCTACAAAGCGGACTTAGCTATATAGCCAAAACATCACTGCTTATTAAAGCCGTAAATAATTTCGGCCAAGAAATCGAAAATCTTGCCTACCCGGCAGTGTTGGAATTTGATTTTAGTGAAGCCGATTTAACTAACGTTGTGGCCGACACCTTAAAAGTGTACGCGTGGAGCAAGCAATTACAGCTTTGGGAACCGTTACCTACACTTGAGCTTGACACCATCTCCAAAAAAATTATCGCTGAAACACCACACTTTTCACAATTTGCGGTTTTTGGTATTAAAACCGACTCCGAAGCTCCAAGCACACAACTTTTGCTTGAGGGAAACCAGGTTAATGGCTGGTACGCAAACTTCCCAACCGTCAATTTTGTACGCGATCAAAATGCAACCACATATTACAAACTTGGCAGTTCTGTGGATTGGATTGTGTATACTGAGCCTTTCGTACTCGAGCAAGAAGGTATCGTTGGGATAGAGTTTAAATCAGTTGACCAAGCAAAAAACTGGGAAGCACCAAAAGATATTTTGGTCAAAATTGACAC
>CAYXGU010000061.1:0-651 GCA_964464645.1 uncultured Candidatus Saccharibacteria bacterium | reverse complement strand
TTAAACATCCGCCCAAAACCAAACTTACAGCTAATACCAACAGCAACTTTTTCAGTATTGTAGTATAAGACTTGATTACACAATTATTCCGCCACCCAACACCTCGTCACCACTGTAAAAAACTGCGCTTTGGCCAGGAGAAATGCCAAAAACTGCATCTGTTAGGTTTACTGTTAAGCGCATGTCTGCTTGTTTAGCTTGTTTGGTAAGTGAGCAGGCATACAGCTCTCCTAGGTGTCTAATGCGTACAGTGCAATCTAGCGGAACTGGCGGTGAGGTCTCAGCTAGCCAATGTAATTGCTCTACCTCAAACTCGATCTTGTTTGCTTCCCCGGCAAACCCAACAACAAGTTCGTTCTTTGATGTGTTTTTGGCAAGTACATACAGTGGCAAACCAACATATTTGGTAACTCTAAACCCATGGCGCTGACCAATTGTGTAGTATGCAACACCGTCGTGTTCTCCCAGTACCTCGCCTGCTGTGTTCACTACAAGCCCGGGGTTTGGCGGAATGACTTTTTGCAAAAAGTCCTTAATATCAACCTCGCCAATAAAACAAATACCTACACTGTCGGGCTTATTAAAAGTGTGCAATCCTGCTGTTTTGGCCAGTTCACGTACCTGCTCTTTTACCAACCCGCCAAGCGGAAA
>CAYXGU010000060.1:0-3833 GCA_964464645.1 uncultured Candidatus Saccharibacteria bacterium | reverse complement strand
AATGCTAAACTAACTACATGCCAGATTCGCCCGAAAACCCCGCCATTTCTTCTATTATCCACCCCAATGAAATTAAAGTAGAGCCGCAGGTTGTAGAAAGAGATCTGGATCAAGAGCTAAGACGGCAATTGCATGAGCCCAAAAGCACTGCTGGATTGTACTTGCCCCCGAATCTTATTATGAACCCACATAGAGGCAGCCATTTGATTGCTGCTGAGCGGTTGCCGTCAGGGTCCCCCGTGGTTGAAACAGTTGTGGGAAATAGGTTTTTAAAGCACGAAAGTCAACTACGCGATCTAGATTTTGGCAAATATCAGGACTTAGCCAACGGCTATATTCGCAAATTGCAAGAAATTCAGAGATATCTAGAAATAGAGAGCTACAGGGACGGTTATGCAGAAAGCATTAGAGCTCACGAAACAACACATTATTATCAACAAGTTCGCCTTGGAACCTCTAACCTACTTCCGGATGCATCGCAGGCTATAAATCGCGAAGCAGGATTAAAGCACGCAGATACAATGTACGCACTCCAACGGCAACGTAACAGGTTAGCAATATTTATGGAAGCCCAATGTTATTTGGCGGGTATGTTGCATGTGCGGGTAGAAAATCCACAAGTTCAATATGACATGGCTGTTTATACTATGGTTAAGGGACTGCCCTTTGTAAGAAATTCAGCGCAAGCTGTTAATACCTTACAAACTAATAAGCTTACAAAGTTAGAGCGTGGTCTAACTCAGCACACACTTGCAATTCTCATACTTGCCACTCAAAATCCTAACCTTTTAGAAGATATTAGCGAGGGTAGGTTAACGCAATCCGACTTTGAGACTGGGCTTGTTGCGTTTTATGAAAAATTGCTTCAGGATCCAAAGGCATTTTTGGATGCTGTTGGATCCAAGGAATTTCAATTGGCTATAGATAGGCAACTAATTTTGGCGCGGGATGAGTTGAAAAAAACAGTGGATGAAGTTAATGCGACTGCATAAGATGTGTTAAACTAACCATATGCCAGATCTTTCCGATGAGGTTCCCGCATCTTCACGAATTGATCCGGAAATTATTAGGATCGAGCCACCGGTTAAAGAAAGATATTTAGATCCGGAGCTTATAGCTACGCTAGATCTGCCACCAACTCTTGCAGGTGTATATTTACCCCCAGACCATCTCAGCAATCCAGACAGAGGGAGCCACCTAATTGGCATCCAAAGTGAGGAATCTGCATCTCCCGAAGCCGGGCGGGAGTACATCGATGGAAGGCTTCTGCGCATTGCATGGTCTTTGTTTGAAGAAGCATATTATGCAGAAGACGACATTCGCCGGCTGATGTGGACTTACGTCAGTGAGATGCAAAATATTTACAGGCGGGAAGAACTTACTCCAGCATATAGAGAAGCTTTTGAGGAAGAGCTTAGAGCGCACGAAACAACGCATTACTACCAAGAAGTCCGGTTAGGCATCTCAGAGCTTTTCGAAGACGCAGAAACCGCACGCTTGAACATGCCAATCGCTGTAGTAAGTTCATTAGAAAGACAAAAATTCCGCCTGACGATTTTTTTAGAAGCTCAATGTATACTAAACGGTATTTTGCATACGGGAGCAGAAGACCAACAGATGATTCGTGATTTGGTTGTAGTTGGTTTTGGTACGCGGATCACAGTATTAAACAACATCGACTACATGTTTAAGATAGCGCGAGCAGGTAATTTGGAAAATTTAAAATATAAATTCACAGACCACGATTTGGCAACCATAATACTTGCAACTCAAAACCCAAATATCTTAGACGACATTAGCGCAGGCAGGCTGGAATTTGCAGAGTTTAAAACAGGGTTGGTTGCGTTTTATGACCAGTTAATTAAAGACCCCGAGTACTGCGGGCGGTTTGTGGGCACTATTGGATCAAAAGAGTTTCAGCTGGGAATAGATAGGCAGCTTATTGGAGCGCGGGATGAGTTGAAGAAGGGGCTGGATGAGTTTAATGATGGTTAATGACAACCCGCAATTAATTTGTAAACAAAATACGACTCATCAATTTATTCAAAAAAATCTGAACCCAAATTTGTTAGTTGCCCATTTCTACACCCCATAGTATAATGAGGTGAGCGATTTGCACCCCACAATTTCACATACGGAGAGAACAATGGTTAAGTATTTGGTTTTGCTACTTTTGTTTGTGATCGGCGGCTATCAGTTTCCTTACCCCTACGCTGGGGAAATTTATCAGGGATGGACCAGTGATGGTCCAGATGATGCGTACAATGCCACGTGGACTGAAGACGGGCGGCTCTGGCAGCCCAATCTTCCCGAAGTGGGGAGAAGGACCCACTGGGTCCTTGCGGAAATCGTAAAAGGGCGTTATATCTTTAACGCCGTAGTGTGTGAATCCTGGCTTGTCAGCGAACCCGGTGAGTTCGAAGTTAAAGAGACCACGGAGATGCCAATCATCTGTGAGGGCGGACCCTCAAGTGGTTTCGAGATAATAGCCCTGGAATGGGGATACCGGCAGTATCTGCCGGGAATAACCAACTAGGGCGGGCTCCTAAATTTTGAATTCGAAGAGGCCTCAGGTGGTCGCCAGCCACGTTGAGGCCTTTTTTGTTTCTTACATTCCGTATATCTATAAATAAGTAGATACGATCAGGTCACTGCCAGTGTTCGCTTACTAGTCCTATTGCCATCCGAGCAAGGCTACACCACAGTTTAGTACTATAGGGTATAGTATAATGTTTTAGAACCCACATACAATATTTGACCATCTAACAACAAAAGGAGTACTCAATGAGGAAAAGTCTGTTCATTCTGTTTCCGATTCTTTTCGCCTTATGGTTGGTCGCTTGCAGCCCCGATAATACAGAAATTGCTCAGTTGCAGGTGCAGCTATCATCGGCAGAGAGTCGAATTGAGTTTCTCGAAGAGCAGGAAGAGTTGCGGCGTGAAAACGACGCCGTTATCTACTTGCGAGATACTCACAATTTTGTTGCCAACGGAATCGTTAGTTTGGGCCATCAAAAACCTTATGATAAAGTGCATAAAGACTTTAGTAAGTTAGACTGATTTTTTATCCAGGTGGTGTACTTAGACATTCAGTGTAGGTCCCATAAGCCCTTTTCTATCCTATAGTACTTGACAAATTCCAACTTTTATTGTAGGATATCTACATTCTGGTTGATATGAAGCTTTCAGTCTTTGGAAGATTTTTATTAGCCAGTATATTTTCTGGTTATGCACTTTTAAAAACGAGGGTCATAAACCCTCACCAGATAGGAAAAAGCTAAGGGAGTGGGAATAGGTCATTCTTTTTGGCAGAATGGAACTTTTGGAAAGTCGAGTAAATTGCTGGCTGGTCGAAAGTTCCATTATTGTCAAAATATCAGTTAGGAGAAAAGATGACCCAACAAACCGCACCAAACCAGAGTTGGTTTCAACGAATGCTTCCCTCATGGGCGAAGCAAAAGGTCAACGAGGAGGTGGCACATGCCGCCGAAGAGGTCGTTACCGCGACGCAGCGCGTTGCCCAGAGGGGGCATACATCCGGCGACTCGGCTCACCTGGCGCTGGTGTTTTACAGCTCGCGGGTGCTGGCCGCAATCGTTGGGGTTCTTCCCCACGAACTTGGTCAGCAGATCAAGATGGAGGCTGTGAAGGAGCTTCTCGCAGAAAATATGGACGCGAGAAAAATGGTTGACCAGTACAGGGCAGACCATGATGCCCAGATGATGGAAGCTGCGATAATGCCGCTTCAGCAGCAGTTGGCACAAATCATGGCCCTTTTCCAGCAACCCGCTCCGCAGCCCCTGCCCGCATCTTCACCGTCACCGTCACGGATT
>CAYXGU010000059.1:0-3875 GCA_964464645.1 uncultured Candidatus Saccharibacteria bacterium | reverse complement strand
GTACCCATTTAATAAGGCTATTAATAGAAGTCGGCGAAGTTTCATGTAGTTAGTTTTGGTATTAATTAGTTTAAGATTTAGAATTACCAATTTTTCATCTGACTTATTCTCAAAAGTCTTCATTTGTCTCTGTAACAACTCTTTCTCCTTGTATAATGAATTAAGTTCTTCTTGTGTTGTACTTATTCCTTTTTGTAGAGCTTTGATGGTTACTTTGTAAGCATTGGTCTGAATATCTTTTGCTACAATCGTTTCCTTGTATGCTTCTATTACTTCCTTGTGTAAGTTTTTATGAAATCTATGAATGATATATGTTATCAAGACGACTACTACAACTAATAAAACGAGATACTCTCCTTGTAATAGGTGTTCATGGTCTTCGATGTACTTCCATAATAATGTCATTATATTTCCGCTAATGTTTATTACTATAGTGTATGGTATACCATCCTACAAGTTTCTTATCAGTGTCTATGTCTCGATCAAATAATAGTCTTCACGCTACTACTTTACTGGTCGGGGTAAAAACCCTCGCTTCGCTCGGAACTTTGCGCCGCCCTGCGTGATTGGCAAGCCAATCACTTGGTCGGGGTAGCAGGACTCGGTCACGCGTTCTCGCCTGCTGGCGAGCCGCTCGACCCCGCCTCGGCACCGTCGTGCCTGCGGCATTCTCGTCCTTGTTACCACTATAGAAATTTGCTCACCACTTTCGTGATGATCAAATTTCTATGGTCGGGGTAGCAGGACTCGAACCTGCGACCTCCCGGCCCCCAGCCGGACGCGCTAGCCTACTGCGCTATACCCCGATGGTGTCCATTTTAACTCAAACGCAAATATAAAAATAGCTAATGATTAACCTTTAAGCGGTCAGGGTTGTGGTAGCGGTAGATTGCGTTGGTACATTTGTATCAGACACCGCAGGTGTATTTTTTATCCTTTTCAAATCCTCATAAACTCTAAACAGCACCAAATACATTACTGCCATGATAACCATGTTAACAAATTGCCCAAGGTTATAGGTAAACAGCAACGCCACCGGAAGCACTACAAACAGCAACACAAACTGCATCCCAATTCCCTTAAATAACAAATTCATAAAGTACCCGTCAGTTAAGTGCCAGCTCTTTTTGAGCGACTCTATCACCCCAACCCCCTCATCAAACATGTACAGTGGTGCAAACACAAACTTTACGAGAAAATATAATCCCGGCAATATAAAAAAGAGCAACCCAAATGCAATGAGTGGACTTACAATTAGATACAATCCAATGAGACTAAAAGACCTTCTAAAGCCACTGCGCACTAAGTCCTTCATCCCAATTGATTCTCCGCGATAAATTTTAACCACAACTGTTAAATACATAGCTACCTGAAGCATTACAATTACCAAAAAAACCGCTAAAAATACCAGTAGTGTGCCTGTACCAAGCAGCCCGATTACCGCCATTGCTGAATTATTTACAGGGTTGTCCACATACGGGCCCCAATTTTCGGGTTCTTCAACTACAACCTGAGAATTAACTGTGTAGGTGGATTCATTACTAACTGCATTTGGCACCTGTTGGTTGTAGTTGTAGTCAAAGTTATAAGTCCCTGCGGTATTTATAGTCGACTGCCCCGATAAAGCCGTCATAAAAAGCGGCGCACTTATGCTAAAAATCATATAAGGAATAACCAACACTAATAAAAACACACTCGACACCGCAAAAGTCTTTGCCAATAATCCAAGATTCTCGTTTTTTCTAACAAGTACGGATGTTTGTGTTAGCGCATCCCATAAGCCGATTAGTTGCGTATCTGCCATGTATTAATTAAACACCTTGTCAAGTATGGTGTAAAGACTAAAGCCACCATAAAACAAAAAGGCAAAAACCATTACTGCTACCCGCCATAATCTTGGTTTTAGTTCAGGCTCCAGTGTCCCTCTGTTTAACCATAAAGTTAGCCCAACATGCACAAACATCGCAAAGGCATTTAACACCGCCGCTAACACAAGCAGTTGTAGTGGTTCAGTAAAGCCAAGCATGAAAATCACAATTCCCGCAATAATTTGCACCCATAACACTGTGTAATATAGTTTTGGCAGGTTTTTCCCCGTTAAGTTCTTGCCAAGTAACACAACATTTTCAGACAAAATTCTACTGGTAGCATCAAACACTCCAAGTTGCGTGCTAAATAGCATTACACCGCCAATAAGCAAAAAGAAGGTGCCCGCAACCGGAAACACCGCCGCACGGATTGCGTCGGCTTCAACATACAAAAAGTTTATACCTGAAGTTTCAATGCCGGCATCAAATACTGTTACATAAGCCAGCAAACATAACAAAAGAATTGTGATTGATCCGGTAAGCCAAAACACAAAAAAATGCTCCAAATTTATATTTTTCCACCAAATCTTAAATCTGCTAACATTTTCAGTCGTAATCTCAAACTTAACTCCGCTAATCTGTACTTCCTCGGTTTTACCTGTGAGTAGGCTGGTTATTCGTCCCATATAGCTACCCATACCATACCCTTTTTCCCGTATAAAATATGACTGGGCTAAATTTAAGTTTCCGCCGGCGCCGGCATAGGCTAGTGCGGCCAAAAAAGACGCCACTACTAAACCTTCGGGCAAAAAGGTGTACCCATCGCCGCGGCCCACTAGCCCTCCGGCAAGTGCAGAAAAATCCTGCGGCTCGGCCAAATAAACAGCAAGGGCAAAAATTGACGGAACCCCAATAAATACCAGCCACTTTTGTAAAGTTTCAACGGTTTTGTATAACACCGGCCCAAGCGACAAAATTAACCCAATAATAATAAGCTGTGCAATTGCCAAATAGTGCGTATGCTCATTTGCGATTCCAAAAACGGGCGAAAGCAGCTTTGCTGAGGATGCAATAATTCCAGGCCAAATCCATGGCAAAAAAGTTGACAGCAAAAACCAAGCAGGAATCCATTTAACAAGCCGTTTAAAGCCTGCGAACACACTTTCACCTCGCACTAACGAGTAACGCTCAATTTCCATATTCATGAAAAATTGCAAAGTAATGCCAACAACTGCCGCCCACACAATGCCAAAACCATAGGTTGAGGTTAAGAACGGCCACAAGATAACTTCCCCACTGCCAAGCCCAAGACCTAAAATAATAAAGCTGGGACCAACTAGTTTTCTAAGTGCCGGCGGGTGTGGAAGATCTTTAATTTGAAACGGGCTTAGGTTCACTGTTAAAAGTGTATCATTTTAGTAGGTGTGTATAAATTATTTGCGCAGAAGTGCTTGACAGCATCCCTTCAGAATATAAAGTGCGCAATTCCTCCGGTGTGCTCCACATATATGCCGAGTGTTCTGCCTGGTCTGATGCAAATACATCGGCCGGGAGTGCTTCTAGTGCAGTAGACGTAACTGCAACCCATGTTCTGGCTGTTTGTTCACTATAACCGTTGTCTTCTTCAGCATTTACAACCATAATTCGTTCGTCATAACTGCCCTCTTGCTCTGGTACTTCTATGTCAAGGTGTGTTTCTTCCCAAAGCTCTCTGCGTACCGCTGATATTAAAGACTCGCCGGTGTGTACTTTTCCGCCCGGTAGTTCCCACAATCCTCTTTGAAAGTTTGACACGCCACCACGCTGAAGAATAAGTATTTTATCCTGTGAATTATAAACAAAGATTTTAACAAACATGACTAACACTTTTAGATAGTACCAAGTATAATTGCTTTGTGAAGCGAAAGAAGAGTTTTCTTGTATTTTTTGGGCTTTTGGCTACTCTTGTGGTGTTTACAACAGTAGCGTACTTAAAATGGTCCAACTCACCTCAGAATGCACCACCAAAACCCAATATCATTAGTGAATTTACCGGGGATGCAAAAGGGTGTGGGAATATTACTGTGT
>CAYXGU010000058.1:0-3958 GCA_964464645.1 uncultured Candidatus Saccharibacteria bacterium | reverse complement strand
TCCCACATTGTTAAAAGTACAAACACAGTAGCTAAGGATTTTACGGCTACTGTATCGGCACAAATTTTGGTATGGCCGCTAATTGCATACAGGTTTGAGCAGGTTAGCATTATAAGTCCGCTTGTTAATGCACTTGTGCTGTGGACAATTCCACTCGCAACTATACTAGGCGGTATTTTTTTGCTTAGCACATACATAGCTGCTCTTTTGCCTATTTTTGAAGCTTTAAGTCGTGTTATGTTTTTGGTAACACTCGTACCAGTTGATATATTTGTGCAAGCTGGTGAGGTTTTTTCACAAGTTAACTTTGCTTCAGTTGTGTTTAAACCAACAGTAAACTTGTTACTAATTTACTATAGCTGTGTTCTTGTGTTGCCAAAATTGCTAAGTAACAAATGGCGGTAAAAACACTTTTTACAATTTTATGCGTGTATTATTTTTGTTTTGGGGCGTATAACCTGCTGTTGGGTGAGTACTCAACCCTTGAGTTAACAATGCTAAACGTTGGGCAGGGTGACGCACTTCTTATTACGACCCCAAATCGCAAGCTGGTGCTTATAGATGGCGGACCAAATTTTGAGGTAGATGCTCACCTACCAAAAATTTGCAAACTTGATGTGGTTGTACTCACGCACCCACATTTTGACCACTTAGCAGGGCTAAACAGAGTGTTGCACCGATGTGTTGTTGGTGTTGTATATTTTAATGCCGTACAGTACGACTCCAATGCTTTTAGGCAGTTTGTTGAGCTTACAAGAGGTATAGGCAAAGAGTTGGTGGCCGGAGACACTTTTGTTGTAGATGGTGTGACTTTCAGTGCACTGTGGCCAACACGCGAGGCATTGCGCACTGAACCAAACGTAAATAACCAGTCTATTGTGTTGTTTATGGATTACAACGAAACAGAAGCTTTGTTTTTAGGGGACGCTGAGATTAAAAGCTTGTCCCAGTTGGATATGAAGGGAGCTAAGCAAGCTCTTGACGGTAGACTTGAGTTCTACAAGGTGTCGCACCATGGTTCGTATAATGGAGTTTATGCCCCACTAATTCACATGGTAAATCCTTTAGTTTTTGGCATCAGTGTGGGTGCCAATAATTCATATGGGCACCCAAGTGCCGACGCATTAGCGCTGTATTCTCAAGTCGGAACTGTTTACAGGACAGATTTGAATGATACAATTAAGCTTAGTTACAAGGAAAAACGATGATTTCAGACAAAATAAAACTCGCACTCAGAAAAAGTATTACTGCACAGTACGGTATAACTGTCAATGACATTATGCTTGAACACCCAAGCAACGAAAAATGGGGTGATTTTGCGACAAATATTCCAATGCAGCTTGCAAAGGAGCTAAAGCAATCACCCATGGAGATTGCCAGAAATCTATCCTATAGGTTAGAATCATTAACTGACATTTGTTCAGAGATTACAGTTGCAGAGCCTGGGTTTATTAACTTTAAAATAAACATCAAGTCATTAATTGTTACACTTAACGAAATATGTCAGCATCAAAATAGTTATGGGTCTCAGAAGTTTGGAAATAAGGAAACCGTAATTATTGAATATTCACAGCCAAACACTAACAAACCACAACATATTGGTCATGCACGCAATAATTTTTTAGGCTCAGCACTTTCTAACATTTTGGCGTTTTGTGACTACAATATTGTAAGGTCAAACTATGTCGGAGACATTGGCATTCACATTTGCAAAAGCATGCTTATGTATGTGAAAAACGGCAATAATGCTACGCCTGAAACACAGCACAAAAAATCTGATCACTTTGTTGGGGATTTTTATGTGCAGTTTGACACACAATCAAATGGAGACGACGCACTAATGGCTGAGGCAAGGGAGCTACTAAAAAAGTGGGAGGCGAATGATCCAGAGACTCGCAGGTTGTGGAAGATGATGAATGACTGGGTGTATCAAGGGTGGGAGCAAACATATAGTGACCAAAATGTCACTTTTGATATATGGGAATACGAGAGTGAGCATGTAGAAACCGGGCGTGAGATGGCAGAGTTGGCGGTTCAGAACGGCTTAGCTACAAAGCAAGCTGATGGGTCGATTCTTGCGCATCTTGAAAAATTCGGGCTGCCCGACAAAATTTTGCTTCGTGCTGATGGGACTACAGTGTATGCAACAAAAGATATTCAACTTGCAAAAAACAGTTTTGAAAAGTACAACTTTGCGCAACGACTATATGTAGTAGACGCAAGGCAAGGAGACTATTTTAAACAATTTATCAAAGTATTGGAATTGATGGGATTTGACTGGGCAAATAGATTGCACCACATTGGTTATGGTTTTGTAAAATTACCTGAAGGCAATATGTCCTCGCGCCACGGGCTTGTGGTGAACGCCGACGATGTATTTGCAAAACTAATAGAGCTGGAGGAAGCCGAGATAGCTAACGATATTCCGGATAAAAAGCAGGTGGCTCGCCAGGTTGCACTTGCGGCTTTTAGGTACGGTTTGCTTAGGTATGATGTTGATCGGGATATTGTGTTCGACTATTCAAAAGTGACAAAGTTTGAAGGTAACACCGGACCGTATTTGTTGTACACATTTGTGAGGTGCAGTTCGGTGCTTGAAAAATCACAGCCTGCTAAGTACGATGCCTCCAAGCTAGACCCTACTGATCTAGAACTGGCAATTATGCGCCACTTGTATAAGTTTCCGGAGGTAGTAGTAGAATCTGCCAAAAACTATACTCCTAACACGCTGTGCACATTTTTGTTTGATTTGTGCCAAAAATACAACTCTTTCTACAATGGGGTTCCGATTCTAAAAGCGGACTCCGAGGAGCAAAAAAACTTTAGGTTAACATTAACTCAAGCAACCCAAATTGTACTCAAAAACGGGCTGGGTCTGTTAGGAATAGCTCCGCCAAACCGCATGTAACATGCATGTAAATGCAGATAACTGTATAATTAACCTATGCTCTTAGGCAGAAAAACACAACCGCAAAGCCGTAAACCATCACTTGTAAAAAGGGGGGTCAGGTCGGTTGTTGCAATAGCCATTTTGACTGCATTTGTGCTTGGTATCTCATTTTTTGTTAAAGGTATTTCAACTGTTGATTCGAGCAAGTTGACAGACATAACAACCCCGATACTTACAAAGGTGGGCCTGTCTGACGAGGCGGCGGGCGAAGTTGCGGGTGAGTTTGTATCCAGATTTTCGGAAACCAAAATTACGCCGAAGGGTGGAGCAACGAGCGTTGAGGATACTCCTGACGCGGCAGTAGCAGTTTTAGCAGAAGGTGGTACCGCCCCACTTCACAAAATTGCAATTTTGGCTGATGCACATGAAGATTACGAGTATTTGGCAAAAGCTATTGCAGTTGCAAATGACGCGAAAGTAGATTATGCAGTTGTGTTGGGCGACCACACCGACTGGGGAGATATTGCAAGTCTACAGGAGGCAAAATCCGCGCTCGCAAAGTTAACAATGCCATATTTCACTTTACCAGGTGATCATGACCTTGCCGAAGCAAGCGGGTTCACAAACTTTACACAGATTTTTGGCCAGGAATTTGGCACTGTAACTCTTGGTGATACAAAAATGATACTTTTTGGCAATGCCCCAAATTTTTCACCACTAACAAATAATCACATGGAGTGGTTTGCACAAACTGTCCAAACTGCAGATATTGTATTTTTGGCCCAGCCCATTTACCACCCAACCAGCACTAGAACAATGGGTGTAGTGGATGGGGAAATTCAACCCGAAGTTAAAGCACAGGCGGATGCATTACTAGAGCAAATCCGTGAGTCTGATGTAAAAGTCGTGATTGCAAGCGATCATCATAGATTTAGCAAAAATACCGATCCGGTTGATAGTACACTTGAGCATGTGGCAGCCGGCGCAATCACAAAGTCGCGCAATGTGCAGACTCCTAGAATTACTATGCTCAGTTTGTTTGAGGACGGGAGCTATACAGTTGAGGAG
>CAYXGU010000057.1:0-4089 GCA_964464645.1 uncultured Candidatus Saccharibacteria bacterium | reverse complement strand
AATAGTACACAAGCCCGAATGTCGCCAAAAAGCTAAGCTGAAAGCTAAGACTTGCAACATACTCCGGATCGGCCACCAGCATTACACCTGCAGAAAAGAACAATACCTGCATAGGATCTATTTTCCGCCCATATGCCTTTGCCAACACTACCGCAAAGCCCATTAACCAAGCCCTAATTACCGGCGGGTCAAAACCGCTAATTAACGCATAAAGTAATGTAACAGCCTGAGCAAAGAGTAACGCCTTGAAACTAAACTTTGACCCCAGCACTGAAATTAACATGCCATAAACAAGGCTAATATTGTAACCGGACACAACAATTACATGAATCGTGCCGGTAACTCTAACAATGTCGTTAAACGTAGGCACCGATGAGAGGTCATTTATTCCAAGAAGCACACCAAGCACCAGCTCACTGTGCGGACTTGGAAAATACATGCGCACTCTTTTTGTTGCCGAACCGCGTAATAAGTCTATTGCGCGTATAAGCAATGACTCACTTCCCCATCTGGAGTGTGTTTCCGGACATACAAGAGTTCTGGTGTCGCAAATTAGCCCAAACCTAAGACAAAAAATTGCAACTAAAATCAAGGTAGTACTGTATTTGCGCATATGAAAAGCTTAGAAAGTAATAACAGCAGCGTTTTTATCTAAAGTTGCTGTTGGAATGTCGGCTTTTTCCGCAAGTTCCTGCAGATTTGTATATGGGCGGTTAGCGATAATGCGCTGTGCATACACTTTGCCAATTCCATCTAAACTTTCGAGCTCACTTTGACTTGCACTATTCACATTTATCCCAATTTCTTTGTCTGCGGTAGCCTGCTTGTCTGTTACACTACTGATAGACGTAGAGGTGCTTTGAGGTGGCGAACTGGCTGCCAACTGAATTGGCACTTGTAAACTTTGTTGCTCCGCCACTTCCCACACAAACGGAACATAGACCTTCTGCGCATCTTCTAATACCAAAGACAAATTTATATTCTTGGCAACCCAGGCACTGTCAGCATCTTGTGATAACCCTCCAGATAAAGCCAGTAGATCGGCCACTCTTGCGTTCATGTCAACTTCATACACCCCGGGATTGACCACTGCGCCTGCCGCCTCCACAGCAATTACTGTCGGCACTAAAGGCTTGGTTTCTTCCTGCGGCACCATGTCAGTCTTAGCAAAATACGCAGAGACACCAACATATCCAAAAAGCACAAGCCCTGCCAAGACGACACCTGCAAGTCGCAAATATTTTTTGGGCAGCACAAAAACTTGGGACTCGCTTTCAAACACTTCATCCATGCACACACTAAAACACAGGTTGGTGCACTTGACTACTCTCTACTCCCTATTTTGACTGGGATTTTACAACAACATTTACCGCATAATTAACGCAAATAATGTACACATAAATTTTGTCTGTGTGGATAAGTTTTGGATGGCGTAATTAACGCAGATTTAACGCAAATTGCAAATGTGTGGCAAACGTAACGAAAATTACTTTTCGTCTTTAACAGCCTCGAGCATTAACTCCTTAAAAAATGGATTTTCATTTAGATCACGAAGAACCGCAACAAGTCTAGCTTTGTTAATTCCGTAGTAAACTTCTCTCCCCTTCTTAGTAGATTTTAGAAACCCAAGCTTGTACAGAACACGTAGATGATGAGATGCTAAATTTTCTTCGACGTTTAATACATCGGCAACGGAGCTTACATTCTTGTCCCCATCCGAAAGCATGCCTAAAATTTTAACTCGATTTTGATCTGATAGGGCTTTGGAGAGTTTCACCATATTTGCCATGGCATCAATATACAACAACAATTATTGCAATGCAATACATTACATTTGATTTCGATACGAAATTGCTTCGGATATATGTTGTTCCTGTATCTCAGCGCACTCAGCTAAGTCAGCAATTGTGCCCGCTACTTTAAGTAACTTGAAATAGGCGCGGGCAGACAATGCAAATTTTTCGGTTGTATGTAGTAGCAATGCTTCTACTCCGGGTGCATATGGTAATGGTACTGTGCGGGTGCTTTGTAAAAGTCTAACTTTTTCAATTTGGTTTTTTAAACCTGACATATCATAACTTTTGGTTGTGGATTTTTTTTGCACACCGAATTTTGCATATTCAACCGGATTCACATATACAAACATATCAAACCGATCCATGAGCGGCCCAGATATTTTTCGCAAATACCGCTTAATTCCTGCAAAACTGCAAACACACTTTTTTTGTGGATGCCCAAAGTAGCCGCATGGGCAGGGATTACATGACGCAAGAAGTGTAAACTTTGCCGGAAAGTCAAACGAGCCCGTTGGACGTGAAATTGTTATACACCCTTCCTCAAGCGGCTTACGCAAACTTTCCAAAACCGAACCGGAAAACTCCGGAAACTCATCCATATACAACACACCTAAATGTGCCAAACTTATTTCACCAGGCTTTGGAACACTGCCGCCACCCAACATTCCTGAATCTGAGATAGTGTGGTGCGGAGACCTAAATGGACGAGTGTTTATAACACCGGTGCCGGGGTTAATATGCCCGCCAAGCGAATAGAGTTTTGTTACTTCAAGTGTCTCATGTAATTTTAGATCCGGCAGCAAATTAGGATATGCTCTGCACAGGAGTGTCTTTCCGACTCCCGGTGGTCCGCACAGCAAAACATTATGTGAGCCGGCGGCAGAGATAATTAATGCTCTTTTTGCGACCTCCTGCCCAACTATCTGTGAAAAATCGGCTACTGACTCTGTAGTTAGTTTGCTGGTACTATCTGACTGCGACCTTTTGGGTCTGGCCCTCTCCATTTTTTGAATGCCAGTTAGATGATTAACAAGCTGAAGTACACTTTCGGCGGCATATATGTTAAGAGATACAAACTGACTTAATTCGTTAACACACACTTTAGGCACAAAAACAGTTTGAAACCCGTTTTCAACCGCGTACAACCCAACCAGAAAAGCGCCATGCGCATGCACTAACTTACCGTCAAGCGACACCTCGCCAAAACACAAACTATTAGGTGGCAGTTTTATTCCCCAAATTGCAGACAATAACCCAAGTGCAATCGGTAAATCATAAAAGGAGCCCGTTTTGGGAACGTTTGCTGGCGCTAAATTTACAACTATCTTCTTTCCCGGAAGGCTAAACCCGGAGTTTGCAAGTGCGGTGCTAATTCGATGTCTGCTTTCGGAAATACCTTTGCCAGCAAGCCCAACAATATCAAAACGTGGAAACCCCCTATTTGCAACGTTTACCTCAACACTTACTTTTAAAATAGTTGAGCCATAAGGTGCGACACAAAACGTGTTAACAAACATAAAAATATCCGCCCTTTTCAGCAATCAGGCCCTTGATCTGCATAGCATTTAGCTTTGCGCTTACTGTCGAAACCTCACCACCAAGATGCATGAGCAAGTCGTCAAGCGATAGTTTTTCGTGCATAAGCAAATTTATGACCTCTTGTTCTAACCCAGGAAAAAGAGGCTTTTTCTGCGGAAGGTGGTCCACTCCTTTTACATCTTTTTTTAGTCCCAGTACAGCAAATACATCACTAGCGTCCCCAACCGCACTTGCACCCTCTTGCAACAGCTGCAACACCCCAAGGCCATTTTCACCTGTTATATTTCCGGGCACAGTAAGTACCTTGCGCTTGTATTTTTTGGCAAACTTAGCTGTCACAAGCGACCCGCTATTTTTAGCGGCCTCAATAACCAAAACCCCAGCACTTAACCCTGCGATTAATCTATTTCGCTTTACAAAAGTCCATGCTTTTGGTGCAAAGGTGCCGGCATATTCCGAGATTATTAATCCGTCACTATCAAGTATTTTGTCATATAACCACTTTTGACCTGGCGGTATACAAATATCAATGCCGCATGGCATGACCGCTATGGTGTAACCACCAACCGCTATTGCCACCTCATGCGCCATTGCATCTATCCCATACATAAACCCCGAAACTATCACCAGTCCACGTCCCGCAAGCTCAGAAACCAGTCTGTTTGTTACCTGCTGCCCATACGTAGTCATCTTTCTGCTGCCCACCACCCCCAAACATTGCTGTGCAAGCAGTTCTAAATTTCCCTTGTAAAAA
>CAYXGU010000056.1:0-4119 GCA_964464645.1 uncultured Candidatus Saccharibacteria bacterium | reverse complement strand
ACAAGCGCAGAATATGATATTTACTACACCCTCAAGGGAGTAAGGGACGGCACGGGGACGAGGACTATGCATCTTATAGCTCGTATGACTGACGATGACAACTACTACAGCGCGGGTATCCAATACAATAACACCACATCAAGTCCGCCACAATCACAATTTTTTATGTACAAAGTTGTTAGCGGTACATATACGGAAATAAACGAAGTGGTTTTAGAAAATACTAACGTATCTGCTGGTGATGTAATTCGCTTTGAAGTCCGCGATAATGCAAAAACTTTGTATTTAAACGATACTGAAGTTATTACAACAAGCGACAACTCGCTTACTAGCGCAGGCGATGTTGGAATTGGGTGGGGTTATATCTATGGAGATTATAATTCACATATTATCAACCAATGGAAAATAGACGATTTTACCGTTGAGGAAGTTGGGGGCGCTACAAACACAGAACCTGCCTGGACCCCAAGTGTATTTGGCCACAGCCTAACTATCGATGGTGTTGATGATCGAGTTAGAATACCAGATGCAAATAGACTTGATATTGGAGCTGGTGAAAGCTTTACAATAAGTTCTTGGTTCAAACACCCAGATATTTCAGACAGTGAGGATGTGTTGATAGCAAAATATAACAACACCACAGGTGATATTGGTTACAAAATTGCAATGACAAACGCTGGGCTGATTGAATGCAAAATAGCTGATGACATCGACTCAGATTTTGCTGCTTCTACAGACGCATTTGACGACAACGAATGGCACCATGTAGCCTGCGTCAAAGACGGAAACACCAGTCTCAAGCTTTATGTAGACGGCATTTTGAAAGCCACCGATAGCACTATCTCGGCAACAGGCACATTAACTAACAATGAACCATTGTATTTTGGCGTCGATGGCAACGGCGATAGCGGGGGCTGGGAAGGATCTTTTGATGAATTTAAAATCTACCACTATGCCCGCACAATTGAACAAATACGCCAGGATATGGCCGGCGCTATCGTGGGCGGCGGCATCGGCGACCCCCTACCCCAACCTATAAATTACTGGAATCTGGACGAGCAAAGTGGCCAATCAGTCCACGACATGAGCGGCAACAATAACGGAACTCTGGGTGCCAGCTCTTCCGTATCCACAGACGACCCGACATGGAAAACAATCGCAGACTGCAAAGTGAACGGCTGTTTGAGCTTTGATGATGGCGATTATGTAGACATCGGGGCCGGTCCGATTACTGTAAATTCCGTTTCTTTTTGGATTAACCCAACCACCACCACTGAACATATTTTGGACCTTAATGGCACAAGCTACATCCATATAAACGCAGGCACCTTGACCGCTGCCGGCTTTACCGACCCCACTATCTACGTCAATGGCCAAGAAACCACAAGCATATCCTCAGGGACCTGGCAGCATGTTTTAGTCACGACGGCAACAGCCATTAACGCTAGTGACTTGGACCTAGGGCGTGTGGAAGGTGTAGGCAACTACGCAGGGCTTTTGGACGAAGTAAGGGTTTATAGTTCTATGCTTTCGGCATACCAAGTAAAGCTGGACTACAACACTGCTTCAGCTTTAGCTGTGAGCACTACAAGTGACGAAGCCGATGATATCTCAGACGGTGCCGGTGACATACCCATAGCCTATTGGATACTCGATGAAGGCCAAAATAATACGTGTACCGGTGGCTCAAACGATGCCTGCGACAAAAGCGGTAACGGTCACGACGGATCAATCACCGGAGCCACTTGGAAACCCGGTAAGTACGGTTCGTCTTTATATTTCGACGGTAATGGGGATTATCTAAACATATACAGCAGTGCGTTCAATACAGCTTTTAACGGCAACGAAGGTACAATCTCCTTCTGGATGAAACCTTATGGGGCTGCATTTTGGACAGATGATACTCAACGATGGATTGTACAGTTAAGAGTAGACGGCAGTAACTATCTTACTATCAATCGACAGAGTTCCGATAACGAGCTGGGGTTTTTTCATGCAGGTGGCGGAACTTCTTCGGATATTTATCTTGATAATCTTAATTTTACAGATTGGACCCATATTGCTCTTACTTATTCAGACTCCGGAGATAAAATGATGGCTTATATAAACGGTTCGCAGACTGGCGAAATTGAAACGGGAATCGGAACTTTTTCCGGCAATCTTGCGAGTGCCAACACTGTAATCGGTGCGTATCAAACAACTAATATACACCCGTTTTATGGATATATCGACGACATTAAAATTTATGACTACGCCCGCACACCTGCCCAGGTAGCCTATGACTATAATCGCGGTAAACCCATCGCCCATTATCGCCTGGATGAATGCCAAGGGACAAAAGCCAATGACGCGAGCGGTAACGGCAACGACGGAACTATCACAATCACAGCTTCAGGTGGCAACACAAACGGCGCGGGCAACTGCCAAACGGCAACAAGTGCTTGGGGCAGTGGAGCAACAGGAAAATACTACGCTTCACTCTATTTTGACGGAGACGGAGATTATGTTGATATTGGAAACACAGGAAGAACTGATATCTATGCCGTAAGCTTCTGGGCAAAGCCAGCTGACACCACCGAAAGCTTCCTGCAGCTTTCATCAAGCGACACGGTAGCTGTTTCTTCCGGTACGATCACTGTTGGCGGGTTCGGTACTGAAACAGTATATGTGGACGGTGTTCAAACCACATCATTTCCGGACAATTCTTGGCACCATGTTACCGTTGTATCAAGTAGCGCCATTACTGCAAATGACATGGATATCGGCCGCATAAGCACAACCTACTTTGCCGGTCAAATCGACGACGTACAGATTTTCAACTATATCCCATCGGCTAATCAGATTAGAAAACTTTATAATGCAAGCAGTGCGGTAAGGTTTGAATAAATTAGTAGTTATAAATCTCTTCTTCTTTAAACCACAGTTTGCGCTCAAATTCAGCTTCCTCGGGAGCACCTGAAGCATGGACAATGTTTCTGGCAGGGCGCTTTAAAGTGTTTGCCATCTGAGCTGATTCCAGGCTATAGTCCCCTCTGATTGTTCCAGGTTGAGCTTCTGATGGAAAAGTATTGCCCACCATTTTTCGAACCAAAGAAACAGCCCCAGGCCCCACCCAAAGCATGGCAAACACTGGCCCACTACTTAGAAACTCCATGTTCCATTTACGGATCATTTTGCCGATTTTAATGGCGTCGTCGGTCCCTAAATTTTCTTTTACATCAAGCCCATACTTTTTATAATTTTCCAAAGTTTTCTCGCCCACGGTTTTGTGGTACTGGTTGTCATCCACATAATGTTTACCAACTGTAGTTTCATCTACCCAGATTAGTTTGGCCGCCGAAAGTTTAAGCCCTACTCTTTCAAAGCGAGAAACAACATCGCCAATGACACCCCGCCTTACACCGTCCGGCTTAATCAAAACTACTGTATATTCTTCGTTAATTATATTTTTCATTGTTTTACCATTTCTAACTACTTTATTTTAATACGCATTAACCAACTTCTCAAACTTCTGTTTATCACTATCTTTATATGGGCCAATTATGGCAAGGCTCATTCTACTAAACTGAAAATGGTGTTTTGTCACAGAAACCACATCATCTACTGTTACCTTGTCTATGGCTTTTACCATCTCTTTCGGAGTAATAATTTCTCCATTAAGAATCTCCTCCACCCCATACAGCTCTCCCACGTCACTAGTGTCTTCCAGGCTTAAAGCCAGGTGGCCTTTTAGATATTCTTTGGCTTTAGTTAGTTCGCCCGCATTTATTTTGGCTGATGTTTTATCTGTCACTTTTTTGTATTCCTGCAAAATTATTTTTAAGGCTTCCTGCGCTTTTGCCGGCTCCACTCCAGCATATGTTTGAAAAGATCCCGCATGGGTGTAATTGTGGTTAGCGGTTTTAACAGCATACGAAAGCCCACGCTTTTCGCGCACTTCAATAAAAATCCGGCTACTCATACCACCCCCCAAAATTGCTCGTAGAACTTCTTCGGCAAAGCGCATTTTTTTGTCATGCATACCAATACCTCGAAAGCCAAGAATCATATGTGCCTGATCTGTTTTTTTATATTCCAATCGCACTCTAGGAGACTTCTGCTTCAGTTCAAAGCTTTGTT
>CAYXGU010000055.1:0-4198 GCA_964464645.1 uncultured Candidatus Saccharibacteria bacterium | reverse complement strand
AAATACTCTCAGGCGCATATTGAAGTTGAAGGGTCCCGGGATTAACCGCCACTCCGATTTCGGGATGCTTGTTTAAATAATCCACCAACTGCGCTTGAAAAGGCACAAACCCTGTAGCCAAAGAAGTGTAGAACACCCACCGGGGAGCAAGTGTATCAAAGGGGAGGGAATAGGTGCGGGGCTTGTGGTACGAAAAAATGGTCCGTTCGCCCCCAAACGAAATAATTGCGTGCACATTTGTGTTGGTATTAGAATTTTTGATGCACAAAGTAGTGTCAATACCTTCATGCGAAAACAGTCCAATGAACTTATCTGCGGTGTTGTCATCGCCAAGTTCAGTATACAGCGCGGTTTTTAGGCCAAGTCTTGCGGTACCAACCGACACGTGACACGCATTACCGGCCAAATTTGCCTTAAAATCGCTTACCAACACTTTTGTGCCGTGAAAAAAGCATATTTTTTGCTCTTGTGACTTTGGATCTTCGTAAATGTCCGGATTATCAATTGCCATGTACTGGTCAAGTGCACAGTCTCCAAGTACAAGCAGGTCAGTAGTTTTGGGCATATGGTTAGTTTACCATTTTTCCGTCACCGCTTTTGCAATATGGTGGGCCGATAGCTTAAATTTATCCTTTAACTCCTCATACGTGCCTGACTCGCCAAAACTATCGCGCACACCCAACAGTTTAAGTGGGGTAGGAAGGGCTTGGCTTAGCAGTTCGGCAACCGCCCCGCCTAGGCCGCCGGCAACTTGGTGTTCTTCAACCGTCACAACCCTGCCTGTCTTTTTTGCTGACTTTAAGATAACCGCGCCATCAAGCGGTTTAATAGTTGAACAATTTATTACCTCACAACTGAATTTTTTACTTTTGTTAAGCTCATTGGCCGCTAAAAGTGCGTCGTACACCAGCGGGCCGGTAGCAACAACAGTTACGTTGGTGCCTTCAGTCAACACAGTTGCTTTGCCAAGTGCAAATGGTGTGTGTTCGGTAGTAAAAACGGGAGTTGCGGGGCGTGCAAGGCGTAAGTATACAGGACCGACATGTTTTAGTGCGGCAAAAGTTGCCTTTTTCGCTTCAAAATAATCTGCGGGTGATAACACTGTCATGTTTGGTAACGTGCGCATGATTGCAATATCCTCTAACGCTTGGTGTGTAGCACCGTCGGGGGATGCCGACAAGCCGGCGTGTGAGGCCACCAACTTAACGTTGGTGTTTGAATAGCAAACCGACAGCCTAATTTGTCCCAGTGCCTGATTTGCCAAAAACACTGCATACGATGCGGCAACGGGGATTTTGCCGCCCTGTGCAAGCCCTGCAGCAATACCCACCATATTTTGTTCGGCAACACCAACTTCGATAAAACGCTTTGGATATTTGGCGGCAAATTTAGCGACTTTTGTCGAATCTTTTAGATCTGCGGTTAACACAAAGAGGGTATCAATGGCAGCCCCGGTTTCTAGTAGTGCGTCGCCAAAGCCGTCCCGCGTTGAAGCAGTTTTAATGACTTTTGAGTACAGGTTACTCGCAAACATCAGGAATAATGATTCTTTCAAAATCTATTGCCATATCAGTTTTCTTGATGGCCACAATATCTACCGGAATGTTTGAGTCCTCAAGTACCGCGCAAGACTCTTCGGGGCGGGTTTCTTCTAGCGACACAAGCAGACTTTGGTCTTCGGTGTCTTCATACAAGCGCTTAATTTTTAATTTATAGCCATCTGTTGGGCGAGTTTCGGTGGTGGCGGCAATCAGGTATTCTTTGTCAAAGTTTATTTCTTCGTTAAGAACCAGCAGGCCGGTTGGATCAATGGTGTTCAAAAAGGTGTTTAGTTCTTCTTGAGATTTAATTACCAGTCTTTGTTTATCAACCTGATCGGTTGTGTACACAATTGTGGGGTAGCCGGTAAGTCTACGCACTTCGGTTTTGTTCCCGCCAAGGGTAGGGAAGTCAAATTCGCCGCTTAGCAAAAAATAGCCCGCGCCGATAATTATGCCCAATAACAGCAGAATGGGCAAAAAACTGGAATACAGGGTAAATGCACCCTTTTCATTAGTGTTGGTTTCTGGATTATTAGTAGTCATGACATTCGATTCTGCCGGAAATCGTCCTAAGTTCTTGTAATGCTTTTACGGCGTCAGCTTTGTTAGGAGGCTTTCCGTGCCATTCAAATTTATACTGCATAAATTCTACACCCTTGCCAGGGATTGTGTGCGCAATAATTGCAACTGGTCGTTCACTAATTGCCTTTGCCATGTTACAAGAGTTTATAATTTCTTCCATGTTATGTCCATCTATTTCCAGTACATGCCAGTTAAAACTTTCGAGCTTTTGGCGCAGTGGGTTAAGAGGCATGACATCTTCGGTGTAGCCGTCTATTTGAATATTGTTGCGATCAATAATCCAGGTTAGATTTTGCAGCTTGGCATTGCCGGCAAACATTGCCGCTTCCCACATATGGCCTTCTTGAAGTTCGCCGTCGCTTCCAAGTACGTAGATTTGTTGTGTGTTTTGATCGTGTTTTGCGGCAAGTGCAAGTCCGATGCCAAATGACAGGCCTTGCCCAAGCGGCCCACTGCTGTTTTCAACGCCCGGAAGTGAGTTTAGGTGCGGGTGGCCTTGAAGTGGAGAATTAAGTTTGCGTAGTGTTTTTAGCTTTGTTTTAGAAAAATAGCCACGATGAGCAAGTGTTGCATACCACACCGGGCAAATATGACCATTTGAGAGTATTAAAATATCACGGGTTGCCAGGGTCGGGTTTTGTGGGTCAATAGCCAGCACGTGAAAGTACAACGCGGTAAAAATGTCGGCCATCCCAAGTGACCCGCCACTGTGTCCACTGCCTGCGGCAACAAGCATCTCAATAACCGATTCGCGGATTTTAGCGGCGACAAGTTCGAGATTTGCGATCTCGTCGGTTGTGCAGTACGAAAGGCTGTGAGACGTGGCGCGGGAAGGCGATTTCGGTGTTTTTTGCGCAGGTTTTTTTACGCCTTTTTTTGCACCTTTTGATGTGCGGTTAGACTTTTGGGGCATTGCATAGAGTATGCAAAATGTTGGCTTTTTTTTCAAGTGGTGTGGTCGAACCGTGTTAAACTGAGTGAATGCCAGAATCCTCTGAAGACCCAGCTTCTTCCAAATTAATTAACCCGGATGAAATTAAAGTAGAGCCACCGGTTAATGAGGTAAACTTAACCATGCCTCTAAAGAGGCAACTTAGAGTAGGGCACGATTCAATAGGGTTGTACATGCATCCAGAAGACCTCGATAACCCTGTTAACGGGCATTTTATTGGGATCGAACACCAAGCGAAAACCCCGCCGATAAACAAGAGAGAGGTAGAAGATAGACTCTTAAGATTTGCTCAAATCATAACAAACAGTAACTTTGGTGAAAATCAGCAGCTAGCGACAGCCTATGGTTCGGAATTACAGGCAGTGCACAAACGCTATTTACAAACAGCGCGATATAGAAGGGAATTTGAAGAATTAGTAAGGGCACATGAAACCGGTCATTACTACCAACATGTTAGACTAGGTGTTCCGGAGTTGTTGGAAGTTGCTACATTTGCTCTACAGGGTGAGGAATTGCCAAAGTTAGCATTGCACGAGTTTCAACTAAGGGCGAGGGTGGAGGCTCAATGTACCTTAACTAGTTTGCTACATGCACGTATTCAAACCCCGCAAACACGCCGCGATATGGTTGTGTATCAAATGGCACTTGGTTTACGTGTTTTTGAGAACATAGATTTTGCTTTTAACACAATAAAGACCGGAAAGGTGCATAGGTTGACAGAACGCTTTGGGAACAACGCCTCGCCATATATGGTAAGTAGCCTAATTCTTGCAACCCAAAATCCATATTTACTCGAAGACATTAAGGCGGATAGACTCCAAAAAGAGGACTTTATCTCAGGCCTTTTGGCATTTTACACACAATTACTACAAAATCCTGCATATTGGCAGGAATTTCTGTCAACTGTGGGTTCTAGAGACTTTCAACTTGCACTAGACAGGCAGGTTATTTTGGCGCGGGATGAGTTAAAAAAGACTGTTGATGAGGTTAATGCTACGGATGAAAATTTAGATTGGGATCCTGAAAGCGGTGATGAGCCAAGCTAGTATCTGCCGTGGCTGGTGCGTAAATGCTAAACTAACTACATGCCAGATTCGCCCGAAAACCCCGCCATTTCTTCTAT
>CAYXGU010000054.1:0-4332 GCA_964464645.1 uncultured Candidatus Saccharibacteria bacterium | reverse complement strand
TGCCAAACCCAGTGGTGTATACACCGACCAGGTATGCACCCGAGTCAGTTGCGCCTGTTGATTCGCCAAGCGAGGTAGTGCCGCCAAACACTAAATCGGTTGATGCAGTAATGTTCAAATCACTGCCGCCCTCAATAGTTACAGCACCCCCTGAAAACGAAAAAAGATCGTCGTCAGTATATGATAATGTTCCGGAGTCTGTGCCATCCGAGGCATAGAATACAATGCCAGGCGTATTTGCGTCATTTGCGCCGTCTCCAATCCGTACTAAATTAGCACTGACATCTACTGACAGGGGAGCAGTGAGTGTATCACCGGCACCAACTGTAAAATCTGATGCAGTATCTGTTAAGTATGTAGTGGTGGCTCCGTCTGTAAATAAGCTTCCGCCACCTCCTGCTGCCCAGCTTAAGTTGCCACTACCGTCGGTGGTTAGTGTTTGTGTGGGTGTACCGTCAGATGCCGGCCAAGTGTAGGTTACGCCGTTTAGAGTAGTTGTGCCAGAAACTGATAAATCTCCAACTATGTCAACTGTTGAAGACGGTGATGCTGTACCAATACCCAAACTGTCAGTAGTGTCATTCCAGAAAAAGTTAACTGCATCCTGTGTAAAGTTGGAGCCGTTTCCAAAAATCACGCCTCCTGCGGTAGCAGTAGAACCGCTTAGTAAGTTTAGCTCATCTGCGGTTGTAGTAATTCCTGACAAAATGTTTATTTCCTCGGCGGTTGAAGTTACTTCGGTTCCGGCAAGTGCCCAGGTTCCATCAATGTCCAATGTGCCAGACAATGTTAAATCTCCGGCATACTCGATTAGGTCTGCTAGATTTGCACCGTCAATCACGCCGTCAGCTATTACCACTGCTGTGAGTCCGGTCTCACCGGTTGAAATTACTTCGCCCGCAATGTCTAGCGTTGTTTCAAGTGTGGTTTCTGTTATGTCATCAACCGCACTTAAATTGTTTATTGTGCCGTTGTCTGTAAAAGTTAGAGTTGGTGTTTGAATACCGCCTGTCAGATTTGAAATTCCTGCAACGCTAATGTCCTGATTTACTGTGACAGGTGCGTCAAACTCTGCAGTGTTTCTAAAAAAGCTGGGTACGTTTACGTTAAACGTAAATTGTGCGTTTCGTGTTCTTGCAGCCAACACGTTTTCTTCATCAGTTGTGTAACCGTTGGGCTGCGCATTTTCATTGTTTGTCAAATTCACTAGGTAGCCGTAAAGTGTGTGCGCATTTGCACCAAAAAGTAGAAGTGTTACAAGTGCTATAGTCGCAAACGAGCCGACCCTTATTGCGCTTAACCCTTTTTTTACATTTTTTTGGTTATTTTCGACTTGGCGGGCAAGTTCCTTGTTTGATATCGCTTTGTTTTTGTTCTTAGTATTAAGGTTTTTTTCAAGTTCAAGGCGTTCTTGCAGTTTTATTACATCCGAAATAGCAAACATTCTGTACCCATTTTTTGCGCGCTGTGAAGTAATTAGTCCGGCTTTTTCATAGTTTCTGATAGTGGTAGTCGAAACGTTAAGATTCTTGGCTACTTCTCTAACGTGCAAAAGTGTGTCATTTTGTGTGTTTATATGAGCAGATTTAGTGGGCATTAAAACCTTAAAAAAATGCTTTATTAAAGCAAATTTCAGACTTATTAAATGGTATATAGCTCTACGGTTCTTGTCAAGGATTTTGAGTACAAAATGTATGATTTTTAAAAGCATAATTGTTACTTTCTGGTTCGCTTTTTAATAGTCCTATAGCGCTTAAAAGGTAGGCGCGTTTTTGACAGTATTTTGTAACAGTATTTTGTGGGTGCTTAGACTTGTTTTAAGGCGTCTGTTGACACACGTGGCGCAGAGTGTTTTAATACCATGGCTATGTCAAGAATATGCGATCTATGCTCAAAGGAATACCAAAAAGGCAATCTGGTCCCACGTGGAATAGGTAGACGTGTGACTAGAAGAACTACTCGCAAACAAATGCCAAATCTTAGGAGCAAGGCTTTTGTGTTTAGTGGAAAAAAGGTTAGGCTCAAGGTATGTGCTTCATGTTTGAAAAGACTCACACCTACAATTTCGCAGAAGTCAAAAAATCAACTCAGTTCATAAATCCAAGAATCCAAGAAAAAATTCTATTTTGCTATTTTCTCGCAGTACCCATTTAAAAATTCGGCCCAAAACATTTTATTTTTGCCCGAAACCTGTATTTCATTGATTTTCATACATCCTGATACATAACTAGTTGGAAAGATTTTTATTGTTATACCGGCAAGTTTTAAGGTTTTTTTAAGCATAAACTCACCTTTATTGTTTTTAGTGGTATTTACTATTCCATCTCTAGTAAATGCTAGGCCGGAATCTTGTAACTCGCTAAGTACCGCCCATGAAATTGGCCAGTCAAAATATGCTCTCGTTTCACGACTTATTTGTTCAAGAGACTTGTTCCAGTCAATTTTCGCGTCCTCTTTGTAGATGTATGTGCTTTTAGGATGTGTTGGCGAGTAGCAATAGGTAGCATTATTTGCATTTTGACCTACAGGAACATATTTATTCATTAAGTACCCAGTAACAACTTGTGAAATGGTTTGCCCCGCGAGCCTAAAAAGTATTATATATAATTCAGACGAAGTTTCATTGCCTTGCATAGAATAAGTAAGCTGATGTAAAATTGGGCCTGTGTCCATGCCATTATCTGCTAACATAAACGTAACACCGGTTGTGGTCTCGTTGTGCAAAATGGCATGCTGTATGGGGCTAGCACCCCGATATTTTGGCAATAGTGAAAAATGAATGTTTATCAATCCAAGAGGAAAAGTGCTAATTATTTTACTAGGTATAATATAGCCAAAATCTGCTACAACTCCGAGCTTAATATTTTGTTCCTGCAGTGCAACAAGTACGTTTGTTAAATCATTATCTTTCAGTGAATTTATTGTCAAACAGTCAACATTATTTTTTTCCGCCCATGTTTTAACTGCTGTCTGTCTAATCTCTTGTTTTCTGCCAACACGTGTGTCATTTTTTGTTATGCATAATTTTATTCCTATGCTAGCATGCAAGGCATCCAATATAGGAATTGATCTGTCAGATGTTCCCAGAAACGCCAGTGAGTATTCTGTCAAACTCTTTTTCACTTTTTGGTTCTCCTACAAGTTTAGAAGTAAATAAAATACCATCCAGGTGATCAAGTTCGTGCTGAATCACTCTGGCAAAAAAATCAGTAGCTTTTAGTTTAATGTCTTGGCCGGCCTCGTTCTTAGCAAGTACTGTCAGTTTTTTCGCGCGTTTTACCCTGCCATATACGTCAGGTACACTTAGACAGGCCTCCCAATCTATGTCAGTAGCTGAAGAAGCGGATGTAATTCTTGGGTTTATCAGAATGTAGTCTTTACTTGCACCTTGTCCAATAAATCTTCGTACTAGGCATACTCTGACAGTCTCACCAATTTGGTTAGCTGATAGTCCTGCGGCGCCGGGATCACGTTGACTATGCGCGGTGTCCAGTAGGTCAGTAACAATCTGTCGTATTTTATCATTAATTTCTCCAACGCTTTTACATTTTGTACTAAGTACCTCCGGCACAACACCATCTTTAACTTCTATTATTTGTTTAACTGCCATAAGTGCATTTTATCATTTTGACAAAACTCTCTCATCATGTATTCTTCTAAAGAAATTATGAACCTAGTAATTGTAGAATCACCCACAAAAGCAAAAACACTGGCAAAGATTTTGGGCAAGGAGTACAAGATAGATGCCTCAATGGGCCACATTAGAGATTTGCCAAAAAAAGGACTTGGGGTAGACATTGAACACGATTTTGCGCCTCAGTACGAAATTCCGGCAAAAGCAAAAAAAACTGTCACCCAACTAAAAAAAGGACTTAAGGACGCACAGACAGTTTTGTTGGCAACCGACCCTGATAGAGAAGGGGAGGCAATTGCATGGCACTTGCAACACATTTTGCAAACTGCAAAGGAAGGTAAAGCCCAAAAGTACGCGCGGGTAGTGTTTCATGAGCTAACAAAAGAGGCAGTGTTGGATGCATTTAGCCACCCCCACGCACTCAACGAAAATCTTGTTGACTCACAGCAAGCGCGCAGAATTCTTGATCGATTGGTTGGGTATAAACTGTCGCCACTATTATGGAAAAAAGTACGCTACGGCTTGTCCGCCGGCAGAGTGCAAAGTGTTGCCGTTAGGCTAATTGTTGAACGCGAACGTGAACGCCAGGCTTTTGTTGCCGACGAATATTGGTCGCTTTTTGCTAATTTTGGGGAATTTTATGCAGAACATATCAAACACAAAGGTAAAAAAATCAAACTCACAAACGAGGCTCAAGC
>CAYXGU010000053.1:0-4549 GCA_964464645.1 uncultured Candidatus Saccharibacteria bacterium | reverse complement strand
AATACGTAACCTCCGAAGGCGACAAAACAAAAGCAGACGAAGCAAGACAAGCACTTACAAATGCAATTATTGGTTTTGTCATAGTTCTTGGTGCTATAACCTTGCAGCTCGCAATTGGTAATTTGTTGCAGGCGGATCTTCCCAACAACATAACTGGCTCGTTATTATTGGGTTAGTAATGTCTTTGATTTACGTGGGAAGGTGTGTGCTGTTCTTATGAATGACCCGTTTATTTATATCAATGCGTTGGTGCCAACGGATATTGCAAACAACACAGATATTGACAGTGTTGGTAGTATTCTTGCAATCGCTATAAACGTACTTTTAATTGTGGTTGTTTTTGTGAGCATGATTGCAACGGCTTACTCGGGTATTCAGTTTATAACAAGTTCCGGTAACCCGGACAAAAAGAAGCAGGCAGCAAACAACTTTACGTATAGCTTAACCGCAATGATTATTGTGTTGGGTGCATTTGTGCTTAAAGATGCAATCCTTAATTTATTGGGTGTGGACATCACCCATTTAACAAATGAGACACCTGGGTTTTAACAAATTTTTATATTCGCTTTCTAGGCTTTTGTTAATAGCCGGATTGTTTTGTACGCTTGGTCTACTTAGTCCAAATGCGCATGTCGCGTATGCGGCCGATGAATTTGACTACTGCGAAGATCTTGACCCTAACAACCCCTCACTGCTTGATATTTTATGCCCCGCGGTGCGTATTTTTAACATTGCGCTGTTTTCGGCCGGTGCTGTGTTTGTGGCCATGATTATGATAGGCGCGTACAAATACGCTACATCGCTTGGCGACCCAAAGGCGGCTCAGGGCGCTAATCTAACAATGACTTATGCGGTGCTTGGGTTGGTGGCTGTACTGGGGGTTTTTACAATTTTATATCTTGTGCTAAATATACTGGGCATTGACCTGTGGGACGGCGGGCTATACGAACAACTACGAAATATGATTTGCAGTATTTTTTACAACTCAACTGCAGACGGGCAAAACATTGTAGAAATTCCAGCGTGTGCTGGTTTTGGCTTCAACTAATCCCAAGCTAAAAAGGTAACGTTTTATCGTACTCCTCCTGCGGCGGCGGGGTGTTTATGTAGGTATAACTGACTGTCTCTTGTAGTGCTTTTCCATTTGTTGATGAAAGCGCAGTTATTTTTAACGTATACAACACCCCGGGCAACCACCCCTCTTTTTGGGGTGTAAACACAATTCGGTTCGGGTAGTCTTCAAAATACAGCGGATCTAACTCTACTTTTGGCTTTACATCCCAGCTTAGTGTTTGTATATCAACCGGATCGGAAAAATCTACCAAGATAGGTTCAAGTGTACTTAGGTTAGTGTACGCACCTTCTGGGGGTGTAAATGCAACTACTGTCAGTGTACCCAAACTTACGTCTCCCGGCTGGCCCGGCCTAACAACAGGCGTTTGGGTTCTATCTTCTTCGGGCGGCCTATTGCCAAGCATTTCCAAATAAAATGCAAGCACCACCAGCAACAACAACCCAATAATCAAAAGTATTCTTTTTTTTCTGCCCGTTAGGTTTATGGACATAAATAATCTTCCGGCCTTAGCGCCGTAGTTCCCCCACCATCTACTTTAGCAAGTTCAATGTGGGTGTGCGAATTTCCGGAATTTCCCGGCCAATTTAGAGTTTCGCCAACCGCTTCACCGGGACTTTTATACACACCGGTTTGAATGGCACCGGCCAAGTGTCCGAGCACCATTCTGTAATTAGTACCATCAGCAGCTGTTCCGGTCAATGTCACCCACAAACCGTAAGTAGACGACGACACCGAACTTACATACCAAGATGTTACCCCGGCAAACTCCGGTATGTAAACTGTTGAACACTCGCCGGCTGTTGGAGCAACATCACGTGCAAACCCATACACAGCCTGCGGATTATCCCCAGCGTAATGACAAACGTTTAGTGGAGTAATTGTAGAGCCCGTCACCGCACCGGTTGGAAGTAGGTAACCGGTTGGAATTAAGAATGAGCACTGCGCGGCAAAACCACCGACTGCAGTCCAATACTCATTTGAGCCGTGCCCCGAGCCATCCGGGTCTCCTGCGGACTCCGGAGTATAAGAACCCTGCAGCCCTTCGTAGCTGCCTCTATACACACAGTTGTTGGGCGTTGCCAGCACCGGCTCATTACACGAAAAATGTACTCCTCCACTGCTATCCCCCGGCGAATAACCCCCGCCGCCAAACACAGTGTCACGTACTAGGGGTATGGTGCCAAGCAAGCTTGCAAAAAACACATAAATCAAAAGGAAAAACATTAGAAAACCGCCCATAATCAAAAGTAATGTTTTTATGACAATACTAAGAGCCTCTTCAACACCCTGAAAAACTTTTGACACATTACCCTTAAGCAGTCCGTCCACAAAGAATTTTTGGGTAAAGTCGTATATTTTACCGACCACAAACCTTAGCAACGGCTTTACAACTTTCATAACAGCCTCAATCAGTCCGGCTGCTGCCCCACCGGTAGCAGCACCACCAAGGACCGCCAAAAGATGCGCAATTGCGTCAGATATCCCTTCAACAATTATCGTGCGCACGTTGACATAAATTACAAAAAACCTTCCGGCAATGCCCTGCTTACCAACCCACGCCTGTAATCGGTTAAGCGCTCCTCCGACTTTTTCCAAATAGCCTACGTACTTTCGGTCAATATCTAACCTGCCTAAAACACCCCACTCAAGCAAATTTTGTCTTCGCTTTCTAAGCCCGCCAAGAGTTCCCAGCATTAGCGCGTCTAGCTCATCGGCGGTTAGTGCATCAAGCGAGACTTTCTTGCCGTCGACAAGCTTTTTGAACATTTTTGGATTTTTTTCCAGCCAGGTTCTAAACTCGTCTCTCTTTTGCATCCACCCAATAACACTGCCGTCATCCTTTCCCCAAAAGTCGGTAACTTTATTATGAATTCTTTTTTCAAGCTTGGCCCAATCTTCCGGACTTAACACCGCCGACCCGTCCAAATGCGCAAAATATTTTTGCAGATCATCTGGATGTACTTTTAGAATCTCAGCGAGCATGTCGGGATTTGCTTTACCAAAATCCCCAAGCAATATATTTCTGAAATCTGCTTCGTTGCCGGCCTTGAGCAAACCCATCATGGCAAGTCTGTCTTCATCTTTTGATAAGTCAAAAAGTCCGTTGCTAAGAAGGTTGCCATGCTCGTCTTTTTCTAATACCAGCTTGTCAAAAAATTTCGACAAGCCAAAGTGCGACCCACCATAAACCTTTGCTGAGACAATAAAATCCCCGGCAACCGTGGGCATTTGGAACTTGATTTTGAACCAGTTCCCCATAATAAGCGGTTTACCGTCTCTGGCGGATAGTGGAATAACCTTAAGAAAAGTATCTACACCATTGTTTAGACTGCCAAAATTAATCGCGTCATCGTTTGCAATAAGGCCAAAGTGGTGCACCTTAGACAAAGCTTTGTCTACCCAATAGCTTGGGGTAAGCATGTCAAAAGATGGTTTAAGCCTGCCCTTCCAAACATACCTGTCAAGAAGCTTTTGGTCCGTTACGTTGTCGGCTACCTCCTTCATGGCATGAAAGCTTCTGTCGGTTTCGGTACGGACCATTAT
Source organism: uncultured Candidatus Saccharibacteria bacterium (assembly GCA_964464645.1). Classification (GTDB taxonomy): domain Bacteria; phylum Patescibacteriota; class WWE3; order UBA101185; family UBA10185; genus CAYXGU01. The sequence continues at coordinate 930 of CAYXGU010000053.1, read as the reverse complement.
TGCCTGTAGTTTTACGCTTCTACTTACATCTTCATCTTCGTTTCGAGTTATGGACGCGATTATGTTTTTGGTAAAATGTCCCTCTCTGTCTTGCACAACTTCCCGCCGCATATGACGCAAGAGTTTTCGTCGGTACCCTTGGAAAAAAACGTCCCCGCCCGAAATACCTGCCCCCCTTACCAATTCCGAGACTCTGCCAGTAACTCCTTGTGCGCGCCCGCCGTTTTGAATACGTTTTATTCTAGCCCTAAGTATTAACGCCTGATCTCTACTTAGAGAGTTTGTGATCATGCTCCCGTTAACTTCTCTAAAAGCCTGGGTCATGTCGGCAATATCACGCATTGTGTCGTCAAAACCGCCAACTGCGCGCCTCAACTCTGCTTGGCCGTGATCTTCAGAAATTAGCGCAAGAGCTGTTGCTACCGGATCTGGTTTTTCAGCCTCTTTTGCAAGCTTACCAAGCTGTTGCAACGCCTTCTTTTCACGGTTTCTTGTTTTACCAGACGCATCTGTTCCGGATGAAATCCCGAGAATATACGCATCGAGTGCCTTAGAGGCATCCTTTAGCGCCTTATCGGTACTTGTCATACTGCCGAGCAAATCCAGCTTGGCATCAAAAGAGGTTAAAAACACAGCCGAGTTACCTCTAAAGTTTTGGTCACGGATAATGCCTCTTGCGGCATCGTCCTGTACAACTTTTTCGATTAACCCGTTCCACTGGTTAGTGCCTGTTTGATCAGGATGTGCCTCCTTGCCTTGATCCAGTTCGGCTTTGAGTGCGTCAAACGAACTACTTAAAAATGTGTCGTAATTTCTTTCGCGGGATGCCGTTGATGGCGCGTTAATTTGAAAATCTAAAACCGCGCCTTTAACACCGGCGTATAGATCTTCGCCATCACTGCTAAACACACGCTGATTGTCAAGACTAAG
>CAYXGU010000052.1:0-4571 GCA_964464645.1 uncultured Candidatus Saccharibacteria bacterium | reverse complement strand
GTTCTTAAAGCACCAAACAAATAATCTTGGAGTGTGGTTCCAAGCCTTCCTGTCAGGAAATAAATCACCAATAACCCAACCCAAACAAGGGGGTAGATTGGAAGCTTTTTTCCGAATACACTCGTTTGTTTTGTAGAAACATATTTTGGATAGTTTGAGAGATCTTTCATGGCAATAGCATATCAAGAAATTTGGCGTTTGCATACCGATTGTTGGGCAGTACAGTGCCCACCTACCACCACAAGATGCCTCGTTGACACTATAACACCGCACCTCTGTGCACATAAAGTTCAACCGCCAAAAACACGGCATATAGCGCAAGCAACAACAACCCCTCCAGCCTAGTAATCGTATTTTTGCTACGCGCAAAATAGTAAAACGCAAACAACCCGACCAGCAAAAACGACAAACTAATTAAATAATTGTTTGTAAGCACAACCGGTCTTCCATACAGCACAGTTAGCATACCTAACAAAAAAGTGTTAAAAGCCGCGGACCCGATGTAATCACCAAAAGCAACCTGATTATTCTTCATAAAAGCCGATCTGATTACAAACGACAGCTCCGGAATGTTTGTCCCAATTGAAATAAGTAACAAACTCAACACAAAAGGCGAAAGCTGAAGCGCGTAGGAAAAATACTCGGTTTGTTCAACCACAAACTTACTCCCGACAAAAATTGTCGCAATGCCAAAAACAATTCGCAGTAGTTCCTTCCATACTCGTACATTTGCACGGGAATTAATTTTTACCCTTTCAAGTAAGCCCTTTTTTGACTGGACCGCAATTACCAAAAAGCCAAAAAGCGCCATGGCTACAAAGCTGTCAGCTTTGCCAAGTTGTCCGTCCATCACCAACACTACCGGCAAGGCAATAACCACCAAAGATGCCAGTAAATTAAAGCCTCTAAACTCAGGCGAGATTTTAATGCTGTTTCCCGTAATGGCAAGCAGTGGGATTATGAGCATAAATATTACAATTGACGCCCCAATTAAGGTGCCAACGTATATCTCGGGATCATCTCTGATAATAGAATTTATTCCCACGGACAGTTCGCCCACAGAGGTCAACAGGCCCAAAATTACAAACGACACCGCAAATGATGATATCTTTAAAATTTTAGACAAGCGTTCGACTGCGCCAATAGCAAGGCCCGAGCCAATCCAAATGCCTATAAATGCGAGTGCGTAAATAATTAAGTGTGGCAACATACTAGCGTAATGGTTTAATGATACAATATTTTTATGCCACCCGGAGTTGCTAAGCGAAGAAGAAGTTCTCAGAAGATACCAAGAAGCATTAAAATACCCAAAGTTTGCATATACGGGGAAATACAATGTGGTTGATGGTACGACACTTAGACAAGAAACTGGAGATATCTTTGTTGATACCTGCGTTGCTCGGCAATCCGGAGATTGGTATGAATGGGAGGTGCTAATAAACATACATCCGGATGGAGTGGTAATCCCATCTGGCGAGAGTGACAATTCCCCCCATGTATACACCTGAAGGTGATGTTTATAGACTTTGGGAGTGTGAACTAGATCCAGAAGGCGCTTATGCTCATAGAGTTCATGACCATGTAGTTGAACTGGCACAGAGGAACTTACCTTATGAGGAGCTAAAGGAGCAGATAATCAGTTTTGTCGATGAACAAGAACGTGAGGTTCGAGCGGGGAATGTAGATAGAACTTTACTCTCTTCTAGTACGCCATCCTAGCAACCTTACCAAGCATTCGCAAAAACGCCGGTTGAGAATTAAACTTTGCCGCATCCTCAATGTGTACCCATCTTAGATCATGCGACTCAGCACTAACCTTGTAAGGCTCGTCCTTGTTTGCTACCAGTAGGATTCTGACATCATAATGCTTATGGGTTGGCATGTGACCTCTTTCCGGAATCAGCTGAACTTCTAAATCAAAAATGCCTTCATGTTTGGGGAAGTACATTAACGACGTAAGTCCCGACTCTTCTTCGGCTTCTCGCCATCCAACTTCAAGCGGATTCCAATGGCCGTCTGCATGCCCGCCAAACTGAAACCATTTGTTAAGGGTTGCATGGTGGGTAAGAAGTGTGTGTTTAATGTCTTTGTCGACAACAAGTGCCGAGCCCGTTATGTGTCCCGGAGCAAAATCGTTGTCAAAACAGTCGGGATTGGTTTGCACAAACTCAAGCATTTGTTTTCGTGCCTGTTCTTCGGCTTGGTCGTCGGCGTGATAGTTTTTTAGCAGATTAAGTAAGAAGTCCCTTTTGTCCACGAGGTGATTATATCAGCTGGTGTGCGGCAATTAACTCAGTCTTTTTATTTGATTAGTAGACTAGTTCTTCCCCGCCCCAAAATACGCCGACACATTTTTGCCCAGCTTTTTAAGCCTCGAAGGCGAGCCCTTTGTTTTTTCGGGCAGTGCCGAAAAATCCCCCTCAATAAGCTGCGCGAGCCACACTGTTTCTTTATATTCCGCCATAACCAGTTTTAAAAGTACGGTAAGCGGCGTTGCCAATATTAGTCCAACTGCACCAAGTATCCAGCCCCAAAATATAACCGACACTATGATTACCGCAGGCGATAGTTTATTGCCTTTACCCTGAATTATTGGATCCAGTACATTTTCGGCAAACAGGTTAATCAGCACCACAGATACCACAACCCCTACTGCAGCCCAAACGCCTTGATTTGCAAGTGCAAGCAAGGTTGGAAACGCGGCCGCAAGCACTATGCCTAAATAGGGTATAAAGCTTAGAAATACTGTCATTACACCCCAAAAAAATGGAAAATCCACATCTAAAATTAACAACGCTATCGAAAATAGCAGTCCTGTCAGCAAGTTAACCTTAAAGCGTCCCACTACGTATATCATCATACTGTCAGCAAATTTAGAAAGGTTTCTTAGTTTTGGGTTGTTTGCAATCATTTGATTAGCTACATGCTGAGGAACTGCATCCATTTGTAGCACGAGCAAAATGGCTAAAATTGGGACCACGATAAAATAAAGCGTTAAGTTTCCTAAGCTACCAGCAATTGTGGAAATAAGCCTTCCCAGACTTTCCGGCGAAATTGATTGGGTAATTGTTTCGGTTGTCTGCTCATCCAGCTGCAGGTCCTCGGAAGCTCGTCCGACAATTACCCTAATATTATCTGCGTATATCGACAGGGACTCCTGCATAATGGACACCGATCTTGTAAGTAAGATAATAAGTCCGACAAGAAGGACAGAGATAGAAATCAAAACCAACGTAATAGATACGCCTCGGCCAAATCCTCTTCCGCGATAAAACCTAAACAAAGGTCTTAGCAAGATGGCTAGAAAAAACGCCATAAGGATAGGTGCAATTAAATCCTGCGCAATGTATTGCAGTCCAAGTATTACTATAAATAAGGCCGCCAACGAAGTAAGCACTTTTTCGATTGAGCCCAGTTGTGTTCGGCTTGTAGTGCCGTTTGTGTTGTTATTCGGCTGTTTTGTATCTGGCATGGGGTTATTATAACAGGAATTGCTGTGTTTTATACTCTTACCACTGCATATTTCTTGGTTTTGTATAATGTACACATGTCGAGTAAATGTACTAACTGTGGTCAGTGGTTAAACAGAGCGGCACAGATCAACCTAATAATAACTAGCGGAAACAAAGTCTTGCTGCTACAAAAGAGCGAATTACAGCTTGAAGACGAATCGGTTAATAATTTTTATGGCGAGCTCCTAAGAAAAGAGTTTCTAGATGTTGATAAAAAAGGATGGTACGATCTACCAGGCGGTGATGTAAGACAGGAATATACCATTGAAGACGCAGTAGCCAACAGACTTAAAACAGACATAAACTTATCACTCAAAACCGGCTATTTGTTGGGTATTTATGATGGTGCAGAACGGGATCCTAGAGCGCATGGAGTTTCTTTTTGCTATGTAATTACACCAACGCATTACAAATTCAAATTTGATAAGAAAAGAATTAAGGATGCGATATGGGTTGACGAAGATTGGTTGCGTTCAAATAAACTTTATTCCGACCATCACCAAATGCTAAAAGACTATTTCTTCTCAAAACACAAGAAAGAAAAGGTGCTGAAAAGACACCAGTCACACAACAACGCGGGCTTAAATTCATACAAACCATACTATAGATGTCCGTCATGTGGCCAATTTAGACAACGCCCGGTGCAGGTTGATGCTGTAATTACAAACAGCAAGAACGAAATCTTGTTTGTAAAAAGAGAGCATAAGAATGGTGGGAGTTTCGTGAAAAGAGTGTACGAAGATGGGTTTTTAGCATTGCCTGGGGGTTATGTCTCACGCGGTGAATCAGTAAGAAGCGCGATTATTAGGGAAGTCGAAGAAGAAACAGGCTATAAGACAACAATCAAAAATCTTATTGGTTTCTATGATTCGGTCGACAGAGACCCAAAAAGTCAGGGAATATCAATCTGCTTCGAATTAGAAGTATTGAGCCCTAAAAACAGGGTTATTTCCGAACACAAAACACACTGGATATCGTTGCCTAATCTTCCTAAGAATTTAGCGTACGACCATAGTAGTATGGTTCAAGATTATCTTAAGATGATGGGTATGAAAGTCA
>CAYXGU010000051.1:1803-4603 GCA_964464645.1 uncultured Candidatus Saccharibacteria bacterium | reverse complement strand
CCGCCGGCACCTTCATATCTCTACCGTAACACCCATAATCCCCCGGTACAACAAGCTTAACACTACTATTAATAGACAAACTGTATGATTAATTGACATGAAATGGTATGTTATAATCCGTTCATGGAGTACATATCAATTGATGAGGTAATTGCACAATCAAAAAAAGAAAAAATTGACCTGGGCAAGGGAGATCCGTATAACAGACTCAGATACTATACAAAAATAGGTTGGATCCCAAATATGAAGAGAATGAAAGACAAAGACGGCGCCGTAACCGGGCACTATCCCAAAACTATTATGGCTAGACTTTCTCTTATTCAGCAACTCAAAGCAGAAGATATGACAAATGAGGATATAACTGAATATATTGCGAAAGTTGAACAGAAAAACAATGTCCACAGAATCCTGCAATCAAAAGAGTTACGGGTAAAAATCTTTGCGGGTATTGGCATGCTAATGCTTTTTGTAATTTTTTTATCAGAGCTTGAGATTATAAAAATCGGCAGAGCAAAAAGTCAGCTCATTTATCAAAACACAGATACAACCCAACAAGTGCAAATTATGGATTCGGGGTCGGCGTATGTACCTAAAGAACAAAATAAAGTATTTGTAAAAACAAGCTCTGTTTTTGAAGGCGCAAAAATTTATGTCTCGTTCAAAAACGACTACTCACCTGCAACAAAGTTTTGGATTTCCGAACAAACTGCGGGTGAAGGCTTTTCGGTGGAACTTGATGCACCGGTTCTAAACGATTCGGAATTTGACTGGTGGATTACTTTTTAACTTTGGTGGACCCGAGGGGAATCGAACCCCTGACCTCCTCAATGCCATTGAGGCGCTCTACCGACTGAGCCACGGGCCCACGCTAATTATTAATAACCATCCTACTTCGCGGCAGATTATCAATCGTATAGATTTTAACAGGTGTTTGCTCACGCTCAAACGTTACTCGCTTCGGCACGTTTTGCAAAACCGCAAGTAACCTATTTTCAAACTCGTCAATACCCTCACCGGTTACGCTTGATATACCAAGCGCAGTTACGCCTACCTTAGTAAGTGCTGTTAGAATGGCCTCAAATGCATTACGAACCTCGGTTAGGTCAAGTTTGTTTATAACCACAAGTTCAGGTTTTTTCTCAAGTCCTGCGCCGTAAGCTGTAAGCTCCCTCCTAATTGCGGTGTACGAATCAACCGCATGCTTTACAAGTGCTGTTACCTCACCAGCTTGTGCACCCTCATCGAAAGCAAGCGGATCAATCAGATGCACAATTACGCGTGTACGTTCAATATGGCGCAAAAAATCATCACCAAGTCCTTTACCGAGTGACGCACCATCAATTAACCCGGGAATATCGGCCAAAATTAAAGTTTCGCCGGTTTTTAACTTGTACTGCCCCAAATTTGGCGATAAGGTAGTAAATGGATAGTCAGCTGTTTTTGCCCGTGCATTTGTGAGCAAGTTAATAAGCGTGCTTTTGCCAGCATTCGGCAATCCAACTAAACCAACGTCCGCCACCATTTTAATTTCCAAAATAACCTGTTTTTGCTCCCCCTTTGTACCAGACTGGGCTGTCATGGGAGTGCGGTTTGTGGCGCTTTTAAAAAATGTGTTTCCTTTTCCGCCTCTTCCACCCTTGGCAATTAGCATTTTTCTACTTTGCGCAGAATCTCCGTGCATATCGGCCACAAGTAGCGGTTTTTCATCGATTACTTCATATACCAATGTACCCGCAGGTACTTTAATAACTAGATCCGCACCATTTGATCCGCCCATGTTCTTTTTTCCACCCGGGTGTCCTGATTCAGCCATGTAGTTGGGCTTTGATCTAAAATCAAGTAAGGTTGCCATGTTGTGATCCACTACAAAATATACATCTCCACCGTCTCCACCGTCTCCACCGTCGGGACCGCCTTTTGGAATGTACTTCTCACGTCTAAATGACACTTTTCCGGCACCACCGTCCCCGGCTTTTATACTAATCTGCACTTTATCTACCATTTTTCTGCTGGTCATACCTTTATTGAATATACCCAAGCGGATCCTGGGGACTCCCATTATACTTAACTATAAAATGTACGTGTGGACCGGTTGAACGGCCTGTGCTTCCCATAATACCAATGGTTTGACCCTTATCAACACCTTCACCAAACCCCACATCAACTCGGCTCATATGCCCATACGTGGTTTCATATCCGTTGCCGTGGTCAATTACCACATGTAACCCAAGCCCATACGGATCCCACCCGGATCTGACAACAGTTCCACCAGCACAGCTAAATATAGGTGGCATACCGCCACCAGAAGGCGTTGTAATATCAAGGCCGTTATGATACCAAGCAAAATTTTGCGAAATCAGGCGAGAAGTCGTTGGCCAAATACACCACCCCTTTGTGGCCGCAAAATCCGGTACGCCAGGTTGTCCCGGTTGTACCGGTGCTCCAGGAATCACCGGCGGCAACACAATGGCAGGTGCCGGTATACTTGCACCCGGAATCACAAGCTCGGTCCCCAGTGCCAACCTTGAGGTATCTAAAATATAGTTAAAGTCGGCAATTGCCTGCGGTGCAACTTCGTATTTTTCGGCAAGTGATGTTAGCGTATCGCCCTCTTCAACTTTGTGAATCAGACCTGACACCGGTGGAATAATTAATTCCTGTCCCACTTGTAGAGAATCCGATGTAAGTGAGTTTACATACTTTAACGCGTCGGTTGATATTCTATACCTACTACCAATAGAGCCTAACGTATCTCCCGACTCAACAAAATATGAAAAAGCTTCCGATCGTTTACGGTCTT
>CAYXGU010000051.1:0-1793 GCA_964464645.1 uncultured Candidatus Saccharibacteria bacterium | reverse complement strand
TATTTCTCTGTGGAATAATATCGTTGGTATTTGACAAAAAGTCGGGGTCAATTTCTTTACTTACCACATATTTTGAACTATCAAGTACCTTTCCAAACATAAAAACAAGCAACGCTGCAACCATTACAATTGTTGTCCCAATTGTGCGCCCAAGCCTACCACGTGACCAAATAAGCTTTCGGACTAACAAAGCTTTCATACTAAATCCAAATTCAACTACCCATATCACAGCCTTTTTTGCGCCCTTCACGGTACGCTTAAACTTTCGTTGTGCATATTTACCGGTTGCGGAAAAAAACTCCAGGATGTTTAGCAAAATACGCTCTGCCCAGTTACGGCCCTTTGGTCTAAACCCCTCAAAACGTAGCTGTATGAAGCGCTTCGATTTTGGCTCACGCGTTACAATTGTCCACAGTTTGCTCTTTTTTAGTATGTCACCAAGCGGCTCAGAGGGTACAGGAAGATTATTACGCCGGTGCAAATTTTTGGTCTTAAACGGCATGGGGTAATTATACAAGCAATTCGGGCTATTTGCTCTGGTGCAGGGTCTTTAAAAACTCGGCATTATCTTTGGTTTTTTTGAGCTGCTGGATCACAAGCTGAGTTGTCTCTTTATCATCTAGCAGATCAATCATCCTGCGTAACTTTTGCACCGACTCAAAGGTTTTCTCATCGTACAGCTTTTCTTCATGCCGTGTTCCACTGCTTTTAATGTCTATTGCAGGAAATATTCTACGCTCTTGTAAGTGCCGGTCCAATCTTAACTCCATATTGCCTGTGCCTTTAAATTCTTCAAAAATAACTTCATCCATTCTGGAACCGGTTTCTACCAGCGCTGTTGCAACTATAGTTAAACTACCGCCCTCTTCAAGATCACGCGCGGCGCCAAAAAAGTGCTTTGCCGGATACAGTGCGGAAGGATCAAAACCGCCGGTTAATGTACGGCCTGAAGGCGCTACAACCATGTTATATGCACGAGCAAGCCTTGTAATTGAATCCATTAAAATTACAACGTCTTCGCCGCGCTCAGCTAGCCGTTTTGCTTTTTCCAGACATACTTCCGAGACACGGGCTTGTTCCTGAGGTGTTTCGTCAAAGTTACTTGCAAAAACCTCACCCTTAACGCTACGCCTCATGTGTGTTACCTCTTCGGGTCGCTCGCCAATTAGCGCGACCAGCAAAACGACGTCAGGATGATTCTTGGCAATACCTGCCGCAATATCTGTAAGTAACCAAGTTTTACCGGCTTTTGGCGGCGCTACAATCATTGCGCGTTGCCCTTTTCCAATTGGTGCAATAAGGTCAATCAGACGCGTCGAAAGCGTTTTTGCATCAACTTCTAGCTTTAACCATTCAGTTGGGAATACCGGTGTTAATTTATGAAATTGCGGCCGCTTTTTTGCTTCGTCAGGCGACATGCCTTCAACTGCCTCAACCTGTAACAATGACAAATATCTCTCGCCTTCTTGCGGAGGCCGCGCATAGCCATCAACCGAATCGCCCATCCGCAACGAAAATCTTTTTATTTGCGATTGGCTAATATACACATCTTTTGGTAAATCATCGTCTATGGCCTCTTTCTGGCGCAAAACTCCGTAATCGGCAAAAACCTCAAGAATACCTGAAACTTTTATTGTTTCGCCGGTAAAATACGTATTGCTTTTGGCAACACCGCCGTTTGAATTCCCATTACCGTTACTATTTCCATTGCCAGTACCACCATTACCTGTTGAGCGCGGTTGGCTATGACCATTTCTTGGAGAATTATTTGTTGCTTTGATCGGCATATTTAA
>CAYXGU010000050.1:2533-4902 GCA_964464645.1 uncultured Candidatus Saccharibacteria bacterium | reverse complement strand
ATAACTGCTTTACAATTTTGCAGGTGGTGAATTTTTTCGGCCTCAGACACATAACCCAAAAACTGTACAAAATCTTTGGCCTCGTTTTTAGCTAGCTTTTTGAGGTTTTTTTCGTGCGGTCCCTCACCAATGATTTTTAGTGGTAATCTAGCCGAAGCACATGCAGTAATTGCAATTTCAATCTTTTTCCATGCTAGTAATCTACTAATTACTAAAAAATAATCACCGGCAATACTTTGAATATCTAGGGTTTGCACAAAAGGATAAATAATCTTGGATTCGCGTTTGTAGTATTTTGTAATGCGTCTTTGCGGAGTTGCTGAATTTGCTACAAAACAATCTACTCTTTGCGCGGCTATGTAATCCCATACTCTTAACACACTTAATGTCAGCCCTAAAATTTTTCGGCTGACTTTTTCTCCCGCAAAATACTCAGTCGGTTCCCAAAACATTCTGCCGGGAGAATTCATATAACAGATGTGTTTAGTTTGCGGCTTTGTTAATATTCCGTGCGCATACCGTGCAGAAATAGAGAGAACAATATCAAAGTCATCAAAGCGAAAACTCTCAACTGCAAAACAATGAAAGAATAATACGCTATAAACCCGATTTAACTTTGTTGTGAATGGAAGTTTTTGCATCCATGATGTATGAAGTTCGATGCCAAGCGCAGAACACTTCTTTTTCCATGCTTGCGAAGCAACTGTTGTATAAACCGGTGCTTCTGGCCAAATTTCATGCGTAGCTAACAGCAGTCGCTCGGCACCACCAAATTGTATTAAGTCATCAAAGACAAGTGCTAATTTCATGTAAAATAATTTTGGCAGACTCGTTCCAACTAAAGTCCTGTGCTCGTCTATAACCGGGCTCTTGTCGTTTATTACTTTGATCCGATACACATTCTGCGATAACATCGGCTATATTTTGTGGATCATTTGGATCAAAATAATACGGAATGGCTTGCCCAACTTCCTTAAATACTGCTATATTCGAGCACGATACCTTTGTACCGCACGCAAATGCTTCCAAAAGCTGAATGCCAAAGCCTTCGTGCAGGGTTGCGGTTACAAATGCCTCTGCTCCAGAATATAACGCCGGTAAGTCAGCGTCATCAACATAACCAGTAAACACCAGCTCATTAAAAATGGGGCTATTCTGCCATTCCGATTGCAAACGCGTGTAAAAAAAGTCGGTTTTGCCACCTAGCACCAATGTAAGGTCGGAATGCTTTGGTTCTTTTTTTAACAATTCAAAAGCTATAAGCAATGTTTCGAGATTTTTGTGTGGATGTGCGTTACCAATATAAAATAAATATGGTTTTGAAACTCCGTATTTTTGTACGACGGCTGTAACTTGTGGGTCAGCAACACGTTTAAATTTAGCGGAAATTGCATTTGGTGTTATATGTATCTTTTTTGGATTTGTACGAAATACTTTTTGTAGATCATTTTTTACATATTCTGAAACTACAAAAACCGCCTTTGCAAAACGCATTCCGTACACCAACGGAAGCCTTACTGCCAACCGTTTGATGTAATAAAAAGGGTAGGGCAAAGTAGTAACTCGCCCGGTTTTTACTTTTAACACGGTTAGATCGTGAATCGTAAGAACAAATGGCTTGAAATATAAAATAGGCACATTTAGATTTGGTGCAAAAAATATATCGAGTTTGCTCTTATAAAGAACTAGCGGAAATAAGAGCTGCTCTGCAAACGAGTGCCATCTATAGTTAGCGGCTACCGTTTGGAATCTTTTAGGCAAACCGGAAGTAGAGAGGTCTTTTTCAAGTACAAACAACACATATTCATTCTTGTCATCTAAAACAGCTAGCTGTTCGACAATGTTTCTAATATATCTGCCGATGCCGGTTTCGTTTAGCATTCTACAATCAATACCAATTCTCATAGGTAAATTTTACCATTTTGATTAGTGTATTATTTAGATATGCTTAGGCAGTTAACCAAAATTTCGGCAGTTAGCCTTGGTAACATTTTTAATGCGGTACTAGGATTGGTATTTATTACCGCAATCGCAAGAGTGCTGCCCGTTGCGGATTTCGGCAAGTACGCTTTGCTCACAAGCTTGTTGGTTTTAGCATCAAAACTTATTGATTTTGGCACTAACTCCTTGTTTGTCGCAAAGTCGATTAAAGACGATACGAATCAACAAGATATGTTTTTAACCCTTAAATTAGTGCTTTTTTGTATTGCGTTACCACTCTCCATTTTGACACTTTATTTTCTAGACCTACTTACAATTCAAATTTTTATACTCTATAGTGCAGGCCTTTTTGCATACGGGAATAACATCACTCTTTTTGCATTTTTTCAAAAGCTTGAACAGTTTCATTTAGTTGTCGGCTTAAATAC
>CAYXGU010000050.1:0-2523 GCA_964464645.1 uncultured Candidatus Saccharibacteria bacterium | reverse complement strand
GCCGGCGGAGTAATTTTTTTGGGACTCGCAACACCTACAATGACCGAGGCATTTGGAATCTTTGCCCTATCAATGCTTTTTAGTATGTTTTTGGCATACTTTCTTCCGTCCTCGTTTAAAAAGTTTAGAGTTAACTTTACTGGTGTAAAAGCATTTTTAGGTGAAGCCGCGCCGGCAGGTATTTCGCTTACAGTTGACAACGGCTGGTCAGCAATTTCGAATGCTTTGGCAAAAATTACACACACTTTTACTGACGTTGGCATCTTATCTATAGCTGATAGGTTCGCAAATATATTTACACTGTTGTCTGTCTCAATTTTTACGGTGTTGTTACCAAAAAACGCCAGGCGCAAGCGAGAAGAACTGGCATATGATATCCGCGAAACAATAGTGCTTTCTGTAATTATTATTTTACTAGCAGGATTTGTAATTGCATTTTCTGAAACTGCACTTACCAAACTGTTTGGTGTTAAATACCTAGAAGCAGTACCGCTTCTTAATATTATGATTTTTGCCAGCGCAATTACTGCTATTTACACCTTTATTTCTAATTATTTCTTTATTGAAGAACAGACTAAAAAAATCCTTGTAATTACTTTGTCACGGCTTGGAGTATTTCTAGTTGTAGCAGTCACCTTGATTCCGCAACTTGCCATTACGGGAATTGCTTATGCACAACTGGTTTCAGCATGTGTAGCTGTACTTCTTACCGGAATTTTGATCTTTAGTGGGCAAAGAAAAATCAGGGCACAGCAGGTTGAGCAAAAAACTTAAGTCTAAATTCAAGTAATCTTTTCTGTGCAACCAGATTTGCGTAATCGGGATTATCAGCCGCAGTACCTGCCAGTTGTTTTGTCACCTGCTCAAGTTTTTCGCTGTCAATATCATGGTTTGAAGGTAAGTAACCAAGTACCCATTCGTCTATGCGGGCCTCCTGCCTGATTTCGCTATATATCTCAGCAAAATTTCTAAATCTGCTTTCTTTAGTAATAAAGATTGTAGTTTCGTAGTATGGTCTCTCAGCTAGCTTAGTAGTTAATCCTGCATAGCTCACACCTTCAAACGGACTGTCGGTATAAAATAGGATTAACGGCAGTTCGATCAAATCAACATACACTTTGGACTCGGTGCCAAACTCTTCATCCTTTTTTTGCAACAATGTAGCCTCCTTAAATGTTAAGTCTCCTGTGTATACCAGCTCTTTGTTAGCAAACAAATATGTTAGCCCAAGTACAAATACCGCGTACATTAGTAAGAATGTTCGCATAATTGAGCCCCTACTTACGCGCACTATTAACACATAGATAAAATTACCAATTATTAATGCTAAAGCTGGATACAGCGGCGTTATGTACCAAACAAGTTTTGACCTCGCAACAGAGAAAAACAAAAACAAACAAGCTGCATATATAACTAAAAATGCATGTTTTCGGAGTACACTCGGAAGTGCAATTTTGGATTCATTCCAGGCTTTATAAAGTGCATACGGTCCGGCAAATGCTAGCACAACAAACCATATGCGCAAACTCACCTTAAGTACCACAATGTACCAGTAAAGTGGTCGGCCCTTATCCTCTATTTCATGCACAGCACGATCCAACACATGATATCGAATGTAGGTATTAAAAAATCCTGCTCCAAACTGCCGAGCCATTTCAAGGTGCCAAGGTAAAAACACAATCGCAGAGGTCCCTATTAACAAAAGGTATTTCTTCACTATCCTTCGAGTAACTATTCGTTCTTTTACAATTACGAGATAAAGCTCGTATACCGTAATTACTAAAAGCGGAAGTAACCCCACAACCCCCTTAGTCATTACCGCTATTCCACTTGTTAAACCCGCCAAGATCCAATATTTACTTCCAACAAGCCTGTGTGCCTGCCAATAGAAATAGAGTGCCAGCGTTATAAAAAAAGTGGCTGTAACATCAAGCATTGAGGACCTAGCATAGTACAAATATTGAAATGATGTTATTAAGACTAATCCCGCCAGTAAGCCTGTTCCCCTATTGTAAAGAGTTTTTCCAAATTTAAACACAAGTAGCACAGTAGCTAACCCAAAAAGCGCAGACGGCAACCTAACTGCCCAACTATTAACACCCATAAGCTTAATAAACCCGGCCATGAGCCACATAAAAAAAGGTGGTTTTTCGTACCAAATAACACCTGGGGTCCAATTTTGAACTATATACTGCCCACTTGCCACCATATTCTTTGCGATTTTGGCGTATATGGCTTCGTCCCAGGGAATTAAATGCGTGCTTCCCAATCCTGTAAACAAAAGGACGCCAGCCACCAGTGTAAGCACCACGTAGCCAAATCTTGGCGAGCTTACAAAATAGTCCACAAGTGTAGCAGGGCTGTAATTGTTCGCCAAAGTGCCTAAACCATACAAAAAATACAAGATAAACAGCAGCCAGAAAAACTCGGCGTTGTATGAATAAAATACACCGGCAATTAACAACCCAAGAATCGATGATCCCATTGCCGCAAGCACCAAGTAGCTATTCTTGTTAGGTATAG
>CAYXGU010000049.1:2615-5061 GCA_964464645.1 uncultured Candidatus Saccharibacteria bacterium | reverse complement strand
TAACCCAATTGTTGTTGCGCGCTACACCACCGACCCAAAGCTAGAAACATGCCTTGTGTACGGCCACTACGATGTTCAGCCCGCTGATATAGGCGATGGATGGGAGTCCGAGCCATTTACGTTAGCTGAACGCAACAACAGACTATATGCGCGCGGAGTAATTGATAACAAAGGCCAAGTTTTAGTGCACATTCACACTATTTTTGAGCTTATTGCCCAAAAAAAGCTTGCCTACAATGTGGTTTTCTTGCTCGAAGGCAATGAAGAAACCGGTTCACCTACGCTGGCAGATTTTTTAGCAGCTAACGCGCAATTACTGCAGGCGGATTTTGCGCTAATTTCTGATGGTGAGCTGTCGGTGGGGCATCCGATCATCGAAACAGCTTTTAGAGGCGTCTTCAATAATACAGTTACACTTACAACTACTAAGAAAGACCTTCACTCTGGCCTTTTTGGTGGAGTTGCGCCAAGTGCTACCCGCGAGCTGGTGCGGGTGTTGGCAAAGCTAGTTGATCAAGATAATAAAATAGCGATTCCGGGCTTTTATGATGATGTGTTGGAAATTACCCCAGAGCAAATAGCCACTAACAAAGAGTTGCCATTTGACCTTACTGAGTACAAGCATGTTACCGGGTTGCAAACATACATTACCGAACCAAATCTTGACTACCAAAGTCAACTTAGCTTACGGCCGGCAGTTGAGATTACCGGCCTAAAAGCAGGTTATACCGGCGAGGGGTATAGAAATGCAATTTCGGGAACTGCAGAAGCAAAAGTTAGTTTTAGAATCACCGCTACCCAAGATCCTAAGAAATGCGCCGAACTGTTCAAAAAATTTATTGAGGAAAATGTGCCATCATATGTTCAGGTAACTGTAGCGTCAGATCAGATGAGTTATGGGGTCAAGCTTGACCCTGCAAATAAATATGTGGAGCGCGCCAAAACGCACTTGGCCGACGCGTACGGCAAAAAAGTTTTATATAAAGCAAACGGTGCCACATTGCCAATAGTTGCTGAATTTGCAAACCTGCTAAAAATTCCGCAGGTCTTGGCGCCGCTTGTAAACGAGGACTGCAACATGCATGGCGCAAACGAAAATTTTGACCTAGATACTCTTGACATGGCGTTAAAGTTTAGTCACGGTTTTTTTCATGCAGGGTAATATTACACGTGCAATTACAATTGTGCTTTTTGCAGGTACTTTTGTAATTGTGTTAACCGCGTTGTTTGGTACAGTTGACCTTCCCGCATCTATTGGCAAAATCTTACCGTTTAGCACCATAAACCAAAACGCACGCTTTGATCGCCTTGTTGCCGAGGTGAACGTTGTACCCGGCATATACGGCATATACATTAAAAATCTTACAACTAACGCTACTTTTACTCACAATGCAGAGCACGAATTTTATGCTGCGTCTTTGTACAAGTTGCTGGTTGCATTGGCGGTGCAAAAAGCTGTGCAGGATGGGCAGTTGACCTGGGACACACGCCTAACTGTTAATTATTACGATATGCAAGGCGGTACCGGCGTATTGTCTTTGCGTCCTGCAGGCCAGAGCTATACAGTCGAGGAGCTTGTTGGCTATTTGCTCAAGGAATCTGACAACACTGCCCAAAATGTGCTTTCAGGGCAGTCGGCGATTTCATCCCAAATGGATGAGATCGCGCTGGCATATACCGGTAATGCGAACAGTAGATTTCTGGCTGACAATGTTGCTTCTGCTCAGGTTGTGGGCGGTGTGCTTGAGCGCATGGTTGGCAACGACCTACTCGAGGTTATGAAAGTAACAAGCTTTGATGACCGAATATCCGCCGGGCTATCCGAAAATATGGTATTTTCGCACAAAATAGGCAACTGGGGCGACACCGGCTCGTGGCACGACTGCGGGGTTGTGTTTGGTTCTGCCGCATCTGAGCCAGCATATGTAATATGTGTAATGTCAGAAAACACTAATTTTGAGAGTTTTTTGCATGTTACGCGGCTTGTGGGTGGGTTTGTGGAGTAGAAATAACAGCTTTAAGCGCACGCTCAACGTGTTTCTTAAACCCTTTGTGTTCATTTTGTCTGGTGTAAGTTTCTAGCGCTGAAATAATCACCTCTTTGTTTTTAGTACAAAGCCTCGTTTTTAAACGGGATCAGCGCAAATATTATTGCCGGTTCGTAAAAAGTGGTCCTTGTTATAAGATCGTTCGTAAGTATACCAACAGCACCGTTTGACTGTTTAGAATTTTCCCTCTTAAACACTATATCATCCGCCTCACCTAGCTCTTTTCCTTGCTTTATTAACTCTACAACTTTTTCCGGTAAAAAAAACGAACCGGTTCTGCCCCTACCTATCTTTCCTTCTTTGGAAATTATAACCATCCAGGCAAAAGCTTCCATACCGTTGCTAATTTCTTCTAGTCCGCCTTCGATGCCAACCCAAAAGTCTGCCTCAGGCCTAGC
>CAYXGU010000049.1:0-2605 GCA_964464645.1 uncultured Candidatus Saccharibacteria bacterium | reverse complement strand
TTATTGGCCCTGTTGGTTGCGCCCTTAAGAGTTTCTTCTTCGGACATTGGTTGATCATTTACATGTGATGATACCGATACACCTTCTATTTCAAAGAGCATATCAGGAAACATTTTAATAAAACCTTCGTGCGTAGTGTTGATTTTTACCGGATTTTTAGATGCAACAATTATTTTCTTCACTTCAGAAGTATAGCAAAATTTGGTGAGGGCGGTGGGGCTCGAACCCACAACCTACTGGTTAAGAGCCAGTTGCTCTGCCATTGAGCTACGCCCCCAAACAACAGGTATTATACCCTACTGGACATATTTTAGAATTAGTTATAGCCTTAAATTGTGCACGGAATGTCTGCCCTTAAAATAATTGTGTTGTCTGCACTTTTTGCGTTGGTGTGTCTGTATGCCTATTCCCTTTACAAGCCTGAAAGAGCACAGGAGCTGGAAAACGAAAAAGTTCTAATTAAAAATCTGGCAGAAGTGTGTGAGACTGCAAATATTTGTCTTGATGAAGAACCAAGCATTTTGCAATGTAACACCTACGCACTTTTGGGCTTGGAGGTGCCGACCGAGCCTAAAGGCACTACATATTTTGCAAATCTCTGGTTTGACACTTACTACGCTTGGTATGTTGGGCAAAGAGGGGTATGTACATATGAATGCAGGTATGATGGCGGTACTAGACTTTTTGGAAAAGTTAAAAAGTCGTCTATTTCACTTGTGACAACCGGGTGTCATTTATAACTGGCGCCCCCTGAGGGATTCGAACCCCCGACCCCACGGTCCGAAGCCGTGTGCTCTGATCCGCTGAGCTAAGGAGGCACAGCACCGCTATTATACCACTGTGTTATTATTATCTAGCAATGGATAAAACTACTAAACGCGATGCCTTAATTATGGTTTTTACGCTTGTTTTTGCGCTTAGCGGCTTTTTCTTTGTAAAAAGCGTCTTTAACGAAGGCTCTGAAGTGGACGTAGACATTAAACGCTCAGAAAAAGATGTTCCGGAGATAAAACCTGCAAAGGTTACGCTTGCAGTTCCAGCAACAAACTCTGAATATGAGATTACGCTTGATAACCAAAGTTCGGTCCTTGATTTACTTGAACAGCTTCGATCTCAACAAGGCTTTACTTTTGAAAAGGTTGCCTACATTTCGGGAACAGAATTAAAAACAGTTAATAACTTGCCGGTTAATGATGCTGTAGTATGGGTTGTACGTGTACATGACGACACCGGTGCCTCAAAAGTAATAAACAAAATCGAAGATTACAAATTAGTTGATGGTGCAAAATACTCTGTCATATCAAAGGCGACTGTATTTACTGACACCAGCGATTAAAACCTACTCGTATCTTAACGCATCAATCGGATTTTTCTTACTCGCTGCCGCTGCCGGATATGTTCCAAATACAACTCCTACCACAACCGAAAATACAAAGGCAATCACCACGGCACTTAGTGGCAGTTCGGCTCTAATCACTCCTTGTACACCAAGTGTCAGTAACAAACCAAGGAACAACCCAACCATGCCGCCCACAACGCTTAGCAACACCGACTCAATTAAAAACTGAGTGCCAATATTAGCCGAGGTCGCTCCTAACGCTTTACGCAAGCCAATTTCTTTTGTGCGCTCTGTAACCGACACCAACATAATATTCATAATACCAATCCCGCCAACCACAAGTGAAATACCTGCAATAGCGCCAAGCCCCGCAGTTAATACCCCTAAAATATCCTCGATTGACCCAACAATGTCCTGCTGGGATAAAACAGTAAAGTCGTCATTCTCCATGTCTCTCAACAGGGCAAGTTCAACCTGCTTCATGACAAGCTCTATGTCCTTTTCGGCCTTTGCTTTTGTAGCAATACTTGAAAATGTTTTGACACCAAATGATTCCTTAGCAGCCGTATATGGAACATATACGTTGTTGTCAAAGTTTTGATTTTTAGCCGCTATTGTACCGATCACTGTAAATGTGTCTTCACCAATTTTTACTTTTTTATCAAGTGCGGTGTCCAAGCCAAATAGTTCGTTTTTAACTTCATTGCCAAGCACCACCACCCGTGCACTATCATTTACTTCAGCTCGACTAAAGAATTTACCAGTTGATAGTTCAAAATCAAAAATGTCCAAAACCTTTTCATTTGCCCCCACCACCGTGCCAAAAAAGGAATTGGTTTTATAATCTATTGACTTCCCAACCCTAATAGAAGGCGTCACGGCCACTACATCATTGCCCACATACGTGTTTATTAACTCAATGTGCTTGTCATCAAGTTTGTTGCGGCTAAATGACTTTGCCGGATCATCCCCTACATCCACCTTGCCTGGGGCTACCAAAATTAAATTAGAGCCCAATGCGTCAAACTGATCAGTAATGTAGTTTTGCACACCTCTGCCAATTGCCACAAGTGACACCACCGCAAACACACCAATAATCACGCCAAGCATAGTTAACACTGAGCGCACCTTATTTGCACGTAAAGAATTAATTGCAGTTTTGAGTGTTTCTATACCATTCATATATTATTCGTACCGTAACGCCTCAATCGGATCTTTTTTACTGGCCTTAAATGCTGGGTATGTACCAAAAATTAAGCCAATAAA
>CAYXGU010000048.1:2578-5689 GCA_964464645.1 uncultured Candidatus Saccharibacteria bacterium | reverse complement strand
ACCCCAACACACATTGGTAAATTTCCCCTCAAATGTGCTACACTCTTTTCGTGGCAAAGTTAGACAAAAAAGTATTTTTGTTTATATTCACAATGACTTTGGGAACTTTTGTGGTGGTGCTTGATAACACCATCATGAACGTGTCCATCACCGCTCTTGTTCAGGATCTCAACACAACGGTTTCAGGGGTGCAAACCGCAATTGCGCTAAACGCCCTAATGATGGCAGCCTTTGTACTGCTTGGTGGCAAAATGGGCGATATTATTGGTCAGAAAAAAACCTTTACCACCGGCGCAATTCTTTACATTGCCGGTAGCGGGTTAGCATCTCTTTCAAACACACTCACAACCTTTATGCTTGGGTGGTGCTTAATCCAAGGCATAGGTGCGGCGTTTATGTTACCCAACGTGCAGTCACTTTTGCGCAGACACACACAGGGTGCAGTGCGTACCAAAGCATACGGCATGCTTGGCGGGGTTAACGCCCTAGGCACTGCGGTTGGCCCAATTCTTGGCGGGTTTTTGACGGCATATTTTTCGTGGCGCTGGGCGTTTAGACTTGAGGTCATTACCTTAATTGGGGTACTGTTTCTAAGCTCAAATATCCCGGCCGATGTGCTGCAGAAACTCAAACCAAAAGTAGACTGGCTTGGTGCTGCATTACAAGCTGTTGCCATGCTCACCTTTGTGACCGGTATTTTGATGATCGGCACCTTCGGGTTCATTTTTGCCAAAAACGAGCTTGCACTTGGGCCGTTTACACTCACTCCGTTTGGGTTGTCGCCGGCACTTGTAATGATGGGGGTTGGTGCCCTTGCGTTTATGCTCTTTATTATGGTCGAATCGCGCCGCGCAGAACGCAAACAGCCGATTTTGCTTGATCTCAAACTTTTTGCAAACAAGGCATTTAATAGCAGCCTAGTCGTGCATTCGATTCAGATCGCAATTTTTGTGGGGTTGCTGTTTACCGTTCCGCTTTTTTTGCAGGTAACTTACGGGTTGGACGCGTTTCAAACCGGGTTAATCATGCTGCCATTTTCTGTAACTATTGTGCTATTTATTAGACCGGGGCTTAAGCTTGCCGAAAAACACTCCCCTAAAAAAGTGGTTCAACTTGGATATATTGTAAGCATTTTAGGCAGCTTATTTTTAATGGCGCTTGTCCAAAGCAGCGAAGAACCAAAAAACATTATCCCAGGGTTGATACTTTTTGGCATTGGTCAGGCGCTAATTGCCTCGCAGATGGCAAATTTTGTAATGTCGTCAGTTACTTCAAAGCAGGCCCCTGAGGCGTCGGGTGTGAACGCAACTTTTGAGCAGCTAGGCAACTCTATCGGAGTTGCAGTTTTGGGTACTGTGTTAACTGCGGCTCTAACCGCATCTCTTGTGCGTGCTATTCCCCAAAGCACTGTACTTACGCCTGATGAGGCTGCGACCCTAACCCAATACGTTGAGTCGACTCAAATTCAGGTTGTTACAAATGACCAGGTATTTTCGGCTGTAACCGAAGCAAATGTGTCGGATCCGGTCTCGCAAGAAATTGTTAGCTTGTACCAGGTAGCCCGAACAAATGCGTTTCAAAGTACCATGCTTTTTGTAGCGTTCTTTAGTCTGGTTGGGCTTATAAGTTCCGTAACATTGCCCAAGAAATCCGCCGCAGAGCTAGTATCGGCCGAAAGCTAACTTAGCACCAAAAAAGCCAACTCCGAAAAGTTGGCCTTTTTCAAAACTCTCAATCACAAAAATTAAAGTCCCAAAAGTTCCTGTTTTTTCATATTGTATTCTTCTTCTGTAATGAGGTTTTTTTCCAACAAATTTTTTAGCTCTTGTAGTTGCATTTCCAAATCTGAACCCCCGCCTTGATCTGCTGGCGCGTTTTGTTGATTTTGAGCTTGGTCTGTTTGTGCCTCAATGTTTTTTCTTACGGCCCTGTTTGTTCTAGCTGAAGAAACTGCCGATGCGGTAATTGCAGCACCCGCTATTGTTCTTCGGCGCATTTGACGTCTTGCCATTCCCGGCATAGTTAAACACCTCCTTTTGGCTAAAGTAATTTACTTTAGTATCAGGATTTTACCACCAAGTACATTATTTTTACAGCAAGTTACTACCAGCTAAAATTGTGCCGATCACTTTCAAGTTCGTCTAAAAAGTCCTCAACCTGTGCAGAGATGGAGTTTTTGCGAATTGGGCTGCCTCGGCGGTCCAGCAATTCCTCGGGGATTTCTTCCAAAAATCTACTCGGCATGTTGGCTTCTTGGCGGCCAAAATACAGTCGTGATGATGATAATGTTAAATAAAGCCGTTCCATGGCGCGGGTAACCGCCACGTAGCATAACCTGCGTTCCTCCTCCAGCTCTTGCAGTTCCATCATTGAGCGCGAATGTGGAAACAACCCTTCTTCCATGCCAACCAAGAATACAATCGGAAACTCCAGGCCCTTGCTTGCGTGAATTGTCATAAGGGTAATTGCGTTAAAATTGCTATTGCTTGGCTTATCGGTACTTTCTATTAGGGCAACATTTTCCAAAAAATCTGCTAACTTAGGAAACATACTTGCAACGGAGCGCAATTCTTTTATGTTTTCAACCCGGTAAATATTTTCGTCTGTACCATCATCAAGCCATTCCAGATATTTTGTTTTTTCAAGCACATCATCCATGAGCTCAAGGGTTGCAAGTTCTTCTTTTTTTGCAATCCATTTTTGAATCGGCAGGCCGGTTTTAATCTCAAGCGCATCAAGCCGCCACCCGTCTTTTTTTAGATCTGCCTGTGCCATTTTGCCAATGCCTCTTGGTGGTGTATTGATTACGCGTTCCCACGACACCGAGTCTTTTGGATTATGAATCACGCGCAAGTAGGCCACTATATCTTTGACTTCTTTGCGTGAGTAAAACCTAAATCCACCCACAATTTTGTACGGAATGTTGTTTTTTATCATATGTTCCTCAATGTTTCGCGATTGTGCGTTTGTGCGGTACAACACCGCAATGTCCGAAAAACTTTTTCCGCCTGCCAGCTCATCGGTTAGTTGCTCGATCACAAAGTTTGCCTCGTCGGCTTCGCTGCTGCTGTTATACAAAATAATCTTGTGCCCGCCGTCTTTGTCGGTCCA
>CAYXGU010000048.1:0-2568 GCA_964464645.1 uncultured Candidatus Saccharibacteria bacterium | reverse complement strand
TTGTATTGTTTTTAATTAGATTTGTTGCGGCATCTAAGATTACCTGGGTTGAGCGGTAATTTTGCTCAAGATTGTAAATCACCGCATCCGGATAATCTTTTTGAAAATTTAGGATATTTCGGTAGTCTGCGCCCCTAAAGCTGTATATTGCCTGAGACATATCGCCCACCGCAAAGATGTTTTTGTGGGCATCCGCGAGCATTTTTGTTAGCGCATACTGAGCTTTATTTGTGTCTTGGTACTCGTCAATCAAAATATATGCAAACAGTTCTTGGTATTTTTGCAAAACTTTGGGGTGTGCGGTAAATAGATTAATAGTTTCACCAAGCAAATCGTCAAAATCCAACGCCTCGTTTGCGCGCAACCGTTTTTGATATTCGTAGTAAACTTTTGCCACTGTTTTTTGAAAGTACCCTTTTGCGTACTCTTCATAATCGGTGGTATCGACCAGCTCCGACTTAGCGCTGGAAATTGCCGCAAGCACCGCTTTTGGATTTGCCTGTTTAGTGTTAATACCAAAATCTTTAAAAACGTATTTTATAAGGCTTAATTGATCGTCTGTGTCATAAATCACAAATGAAGCCGGAATACCGTTGTTAAAACCGTCTTTTCGCAAAATACGCGCGCAAATTGAATGAAAAGTCCCGCCCCAGGTTAGTTTTGGGAGGCTTTCACCCGAAGCCTTAAGTAGTCCGGCAACCCGTTCTTTAATTTCACCCGCCGCTTTGTTGGTAAAAGTTACGCACAAAATGTTTTGTTCAGGAATGTGATGCGTAATGATGAGGTAGGCAACCCTATGTGTTAACACCCGTGTTTTCCCACTTCCCGGACCTGCAACCACAAGGGCCGGCCCGGTTAGGTGTTTAACGGCAGGAATTTGCTGTGCATTAAGGTTTTTCAAGATTTGTTTTTCGATTTGGTCCAAAGTTTGGTCAGCCACAGGGTTATGATAGCATGTGTGTATGAAGTGGTTAGTAATTATTATTTTTCTTATATTGTTAGGTGTGGTGTACTTTACCAACGCAAAATCGCGTGGCGAATCACAAGCCCAAGCCATTACCGAAAAAACAACACTTACAGTTGCCGGTAAACAGTTTGAAGTTGAAGTTGCGCGCACACCCGACCAGTTGGCAAAAGGGCTAATGTTTAGAGAATCGCTTGCCGATGGCAAAGGTATGCTTTTTGTGTTTACACCGCCGGGAATTCACAAGTTCTGGATGAAAAATACACTACTATCTCTTGATATTTTATGGCTAAACGACAAATACGAAGTAGTACACCTTGAACAGAATGTACCACCGTGCACTACTGTAAATTGTCCAAGCTACGGACCAGATGTGCCGGTGTCGTATGTGCTAGAAGTTAACGCAAATACTTTTTAGCGTCACTCAAGTAAGTTGTGCTCAACCGTAATGCCATAGGCGCCAAACCCAAAGTCCAGCATTTTTACCATGTCTCCTTTTCGATCAGGACTGTTTAGCACAACCCCAATAAGCTCAATTCCCTCATTTTCTGCATAGGTTACCAAACACAGGCCCGCTTCTTCGGTATAGCCGGTTTTAACTCCGGCAACACCGGGGTAGGTGGTTAGTAGATTAGTTTGATTGTATAACGGCAAAAACTTGTGTGTGTCACTGACCAAGTTCAGTTCAACAGTTTTCACAATCCGTCTAAAATTGGGGTTTTTCAGGGCGTACCTAGTAAGTCTAACCAAATCTTCGGATGTACTGTACGATGAGTTATCCAGTCCACTAGGGTCGGCAAAATACGTGTTTTTTAGTTCAAGTTCTTGTGCCTTAATGTTCATCCACTCAACAAATGTTGTATTGTCGCCGGCCACATACTGCGCAAGCGCATATGCCGCATCATTTCCGGAGTGTAAGACTAGTCCGTATAGCAACTCTTCCAGTGTGTACAGCTCGCCGGTACTTAAGTTCATAGTGTTTTCGCCAATACTTGCCGATTCTGCACTAATTAAAACCTCATCAGTAATGGGTTTGTGTTCGAGCGCAACAACAGCAGTCATAATTTTAACCAGACTGGCTATTGGCCTTTTGGCCGTTGCATCTTTTGCAAATAGCAGGTCGCCTGATTCTAAATTTACCAACAGTGCCGAAGTACCCAAAATCTCGGGTGCATCTGCGTGCGGGGTTTTTTCTGTAAGTCGCCAATCAAGATTTGGAATGTATGAATTTAAGAGCGTTTTTTCATATTGCTCGTACGTACTAAAATCGTGGCTTATATAAATAGGATTTAACAGTCGGTGCTCTTTATTAAGTCTAGTTATTACCACACCAACTACAATGCATATAACTGCAACTAAAATTAACACTCCGAGTAGTGATTTCCCTAGTTTATTTTGCACAAGTATGCGTATGGTATCATAGACCTACGTAGTAAGTTTTTCCATTCAAAAGAATGGGCGGAGGCATTTATGATTACTTTAATTGATTTTTATGCCGACTGGTGCGGACCGTGTAAAGTAATGGAACCGATCTTCGACGATATAAAAGGCAAGTATGCCGACAAAGTAGAATTTAAAAAAGTTGATGTTGAAGAAGATAATAT
>CAYXGU010000047.1:5194-5695 GCA_964464645.1 uncultured Candidatus Saccharibacteria bacterium | reverse complement strand
TTATTAATGGGTTAAAAACTGCGGAAATAAGTTTGAACCGCAAGGTGCTGTCTGAGATGGCAATTCATGATCCCAAAGCGTTTAAAGAGGTTGTTGAGCAAGTGAAGGCCAAAACAAAAACCCCGCTCTAGGCACACGTGTGCGCCGCGAAGCAGGGTTTTTAAGGGCTGGCTTTAGTCGAGTGAAGAGTCGCAACACCCATCCAACCGACCAAAAGTGAGAAACCACACTAACAATCCAAGCCCGATCGCACCGATCGGGATAAGGCAATAAAAATACCATTCCATCGAAACCTCCAGCTATAGGATACTATTAAAATACAACAATTTTCCACACCGCGCAACTTTTAACAAAAAACTTCGCTAAAGATAGTCGAAAGTCTTGCAAAATCCTGCTAAACTAGGTATGCATGGGCGCAGACGTCACAAAACTCCAAAGCGAAATAGCCGATCTCAAGACAACTTTCGAAAATGAGCTTGCCTTAGTCTCAGACTTACCTTC
>CAYXGU010000047.1:0-5184 GCA_964464645.1 uncultured Candidatus Saccharibacteria bacterium | reverse complement strand
ACTAGATGCACTTTATACTAAATACTTATCAAAAAAATCCGGCTTAACTACACTGCTGCTTAAAAAACTGCCGGAACTTGACCAAGATGCAAAAAAACTTTACGGTCCGGCACTAAATAGCCTACAGCACGAGCAACTAACCAAAATAGATACCAGGCGGGCCGAACTTGAAAGGCAAGTGGTAAGTGATGCAGTTATCGACTTAACAATCCCACACTTGCCCGCAAAAATTGGCCACTTACACCCGTTAACACAAATTACACGCAAATTAAATGACTTTTTTAGATATTATGGCTTTTCAATTGTTGAAGGCCCCGAAATTGAAACTGTTGAGTACAACTTTCGAAAACTAAATCTACCGGAAGGGCATCCCGCA
Source organism: uncultured Candidatus Saccharibacteria bacterium (assembly GCA_964464645.1). Classification (GTDB taxonomy): domain Bacteria; phylum Patescibacteriota; class WWE3; order UBA101185; family UBA10185; genus CAYXGU01. The sequence goes on along the minus strand of CAYXGU010000047.1, from coordinate 4,808 downwards.
ACCGACTTACAGGATACGTTGTTTGTGAAAACAGGCCTTGGGGACAACGATGTTTTGCTAAGAACACATACATCCTCGATTGAAGCCCGTGTACTTTCGGACAACAAGCCACCAATTAGGGTTGCGTTTCCGGGCAAGTGCTACCGAAACGAAACTATAAATGCCACAAATAGTCCGTTTTTTAACCAGTACCAAGGGGTTGTGGTTGATGAAGGCATTACGATTCAGAATTTGATGCACATTTTAGAACGCGCCCATAAGTTTTTGTTTGGCGAAGATACCGAACTGCGCTTTAGATACAAGTATTACCCTGAAGTCTCTCCGGGATTGGGCGTCGATATGCGCTGCAAGTTTTGCGGGGGTACCGGTTGTGAGGTATGCAAGGGCCGCGGGTGGATCGAAATGCTTGGCAGTGGCATGATTCACTACAATACCTTAAAAATGTGTGGCATTGATCCCGAGGTTTACACCGGTTATGCCTTTGGCATGGGTCTTGACCGTTTTGCCATGCAGGCAAGTAACATTTCGGATATTAGAGTGTTGTATGGGGGAGGTATGGTGTACATATGAAAATACCGCTAACTTGGCTAACACAATATATAAACACAAGTAAAAGCCCGAGGGAACTTGCAGATTCTTTCACGCAACTTGGCCTGATGCTTGATAAAATCGAGACCGCACCAAATGGTGAACTTGTGCTTGATTTGGAGCATAGAATGGATCGCGCAGACTGGCTGTCTGTTTTGGGGTGTGCGCGCGATTTGGCCGCGTTTGAAGGCACCCCACTGCGTATGCCAGAACTACACCCGGCGGACGACTTAGGCAAAAAACCCTCTGCTGACCAAATAGTTAACATTGAAGTAGAGTGTCCTGATATTGTCCACAGATTTAATACAAAAACTTTTAGAGGGGTTAAGGTTGGTCCGTCTCCGGACTGGCTGAAAACTGCGCTTGAAGCATATGGCATTCCGGCCATCAACAATATTGTGGACATTACAAATTATGTGATGGTTGAATTTGGGCAGCCGATGCATGCACAAGATTTAGCAAAACTTAAGAAACAAGAAATTGTGATTAGGCGGGCCAAGGCAGGGGAGTCGCTGACAACACTGTTAGGCGAGTCGGTTAAACTTGATGGCGACGCTTTTGTACTTACACAAGCCGGTGAGGCAACAGTTATTGGGGGCATAGTTGGTGGCAATAGCACCGGAGTTGACGAGTCGACAACCGACATTGTACTTGACGCCGGAAATTATGATCAAAACACCATTCGCAAAGTGTCGCGCAAACTAAAAATTCAAAACGAGACTGTATTACGGTACGATAAGTTTTTGCACCCGGCCCTAACCGAGTACGCACTCAGACGCGCAACTAAGCTAATTTTGGAGCTGGCAGGCGGAGAATATTATGACAACATTGATTGGTATCCGCAAAAACAACCATTAAAGCAACAGAAAATTACACGTGCACGGCTAAAAAAAATAAGCGGGCTTGAGTTCGACATTGTAAAAGTTAGGGACACACTTTCTGCACTTGAGTATAAAATACTTGATGCTGCTGCTGATGAGCTAACTGTTGAGGTTCCATACTTTAGAACCGACGTGACTGTCGAGGACGACTTAATTGCGGATGTGTTACGAATTGGCAATTACAACACCCTGCCTGTAACAGCGCTTGAGCACGCACCACCACCTGAAATAACACCGGCAATTTACACTTTTGAAGAAAAGTTGCGCACTTTGTGTGTCTCGCTTGGCCTTGATGAACATATTACAGATCCGTTGGTGCCAAGTGACCAGAATAATATACACCAAATCAAGCTTGAAAACGCACTATCAAGTGAAAAAAATGCACTTAGGACTTCGGTGTACCAAACTTTGCTGCCGGTGGTACAAACCTACAAAAAACATCGTCGCGCAGAGATCGGCTTGTTTGAACTTGGGAAACTTTATGTAGGTGAGGGTAGTGCGCACGCGGCTTACAAAGAAATCAGAGTGCTTGAGGTACTGTACGAAAGTAGTGCTGTTGGGTTACATGCGGCAAATAATACGCTAAAGGGGCTTCTTGCCAGAATTTTGCGTGAACTTGGCGTTGTGAACGTAACCTATAACCAAGCTGGAGATACCGCAAAAATTTTGGCCGAGCAAACGGAACTTGGTGAACTAAGACTAGATTCATTTACGCTGTACACCGAAACTCTGCTTGCATGTGTTAAGACAACCACAGCTGTAGAAAGTACTGTACCAAACATTATCACCGAAGATATTTCAGTTACACTTGCACAAACCCAAAATTTTGGCGACACACTTGCAAAAATTGCCCACTCTAACGATGCACTAAAAAATGTGTACGTGGTTGATGAAACTCTGCTTGGGAACAACAAAAAAAGTATTCTGGTAAGACTCGAATTTGACGGCCAGAAAGTAACCGCAGCGCAAACCTCAGTTATAAAAGCTAAAATTTTAGAAAGTACTACCAACAACCTTTAGGCTGATTGTGGTGCTATCTTCACGGCCATCTTCATCTTCAGCGACCGCGCTAAATTCGTGCGTACCGTAGTCGCCGGGCGAAAACTCAAAGTTATACCCAAATGGTTCAGACTTATCGGCGGTGACAGCATTTCCGTCAAGGTAAATTCTAACCTCGTCTATGTCATTGGGAGAGGAAACTTCTACTTTTAACCTAAAGTTTGGTGGTGCGGTATCCCCATCTTTAAAATTGGTAATTTCAACCTTTGGATCGGTGTCGTTTTGCAGCTCGCCGTTTTCATACACTAGCGCAGACTGCATCCGTGGCGGAAAGTACTTTGACTCGCCGCTAAAGTTTTCGCCAATCCACGCGTCTACATCTTGCTGCCAATCAACAAGTTCGGCTCTAATATCAATAAATGCTTTAATGTCTGTTTCGCCTGCATCGCGACAACTATCATTTGCCAGTTTTTCGTCTTCTTCGCAGATTTCCAAGCGTTGATACCAGTCACTTGGCGCGGTTGGCTCGGTGCCTTTTATAAACCACTCGGGACGTGAGGGTTCGTCTTCAAACGGCAACGCACCGGTTAAGCTATCAACCGTAACTTTCTCAACACCCGACGGCGGGTCAAATGTGTGTGCCTCTTTGCCACTTAAATACTCAGTCATAAATCTGTTCCACATTGGGGTTGCGCCTGTAATACCTGATGCCACATAACTCATGGGGTCGTTGTTGTTGTTGCCAACCCACGTGCCGACCGCAATGTCTTTTGTAAAACCCATAGCGTAGTTGTCACGCAAGTCATCGGTAGTACCGGTTTTTACCGCAACTTCGTGTCCGGGAATATTTAATAAACTACCTGGGCCAAAAACCGCCGACCGCGCGCCATCGTCAGATAAAATGTCGCTAATAATGTAGGCAACTTCTTCTGAAAGTGCGCGGGTCGGCGTTGGATTGTGCGTATAAATTACATCGCCACGGGCATTGGTTATTTGCATGATTGGAGTCGGCGTTAAGTGCTCACCGCCATTTGCAAAAGTTGCAAACGCACCGGTCATTTCAACTAGCTTTGTTTCACCGCCACCAAGCGTAAGCGCAAGCCCGTATCGTTCGCGCTCAGTTAGAGTTGTAATACCCATCTTTTCGGCCTGGTCAATCATATTATCAACTCCAACTATTGCCAGCGCCTTAACTGCCGGAATGTTTAGCGAGTTACCAAGAGATTTTCTAAGTGACATTGGCCCTCTAAACAAGCCGTCATAGTTGTCTGGAACATACGGTTTGCCCGGCTGATCTGGAAAAGTTGTGCGGACATCTAAAAATGGGAATGACGCCGGATACCCTTGTTCAAGCATGGTCGCATAAGTTATTGGCTTAATTGATGAACCGGGTTGTCTAAGTGATGTGGCCACGTTTACGTTTGGATCAAAGGTACAACCGCCTTCACCCGCCACACCGGGAGTACAGCCTTCGGGGCTTGATTCCGCAAAATAGTCTTTTGAGCCAACCATTGCCAGCACATGGCCGGTTTTTGGCTCAACCGCCACAAGTGCACCGTTGCCCACATTTAAACTAAGTGAATTCTCAACCTCTTCTTTTACGATTTCTTCGGCTTTGCGTTGCAATTCTAGATCAAGTGTCGTTTTAACCTGCATCCCACCTTGTTCGATTGCTTCTTCGCCATACATTTCGCCCAAAACTTGCTTTACATAAAATACAAAGTGGGGAGCCTCAAACTGTGCCTGTCCGCGTTCAAAAGCTAATTCCTCATTTTTGGCAGCTTCATACTCCTCGTCACTTAAAAACTGTCTACGCCCGTCTTCACCAACCCAGCCTTTACTATGCATAAGTTCCAAAACTGTGTTTTTGCGCTCAATACCGGCTTCGGGATTTGAGCCAAAATAACTGTAATAACTTGGGCGTTGGGTAAGACCTGCTAAGTATGCTGATTCCGCAAGCGTAAGGTCGATTGGATTTTTGTTAAAGTACGCCTTTGCCGCTGTGACAATGCCGTAGTTTTGCCCACCATATGGCGTTTCGTTTAAATACATTTGCAAAATTTCGTTTTTGGAATACTTAGCTTCGAGTTGTAGTGCCAAAATAAGTTCTTTTAGCTTTCTGGTGACTGTGCGTTCCTGTGTCAGAACTGCAGTTTTTACAACCTGCTGCGTGATTGTTGACCCACCTTGCAACCCACGACCCAAAATAGTATTTCTAATGGCTCGTAACATACCTGCAATGTAAAACCCGTTGTGATTGTAAAAGTTGGCATCTTCAATTGCCAGCGTTGCATGCACCATGTGTTGGGGAATTTCTTCGTACTTAACAAGCACACGATT
>CAYXGU010000046.1:0-5799 GCA_964464645.1 uncultured Candidatus Saccharibacteria bacterium | reverse complement strand
TTATTGACGCAAAAAATCTGGATGCAATTGACTTTAACAATATGATTTACTGTGAAATTTCTGATGTAGGCGCCATGGGACATGAGGGCGGTATTCTATTGTACGTACTTGAGCATGATAATAAACTTACCACTTATGAAACAAATGTGTTTACAGATGAGGACGCATATATTGCAACTTCTAGAGTGTTAGGACAATACTTAGAGCTTTTTACCTACTATTATGGCACTTTTGGTAATCACATTTATATTAAGAAAGATGCCAACCTTGAAATAGATGAGAAATATAAATGCTTTTGGTATCACTCAAATACAGCAAAGCTAAGGATTGATAGTTCCGTGTCAGGTGTTTTTCTGGCCGTAGCTAGTGAAATGAGTAAGTAATATTATTGGGGTGGCTGACGGGGATCGAACCCGTGACATCCGCCTCCACAGGGCGGCGTTCTACCGCTGAACTACAGCCACCATAAATTTGCACACAGATTATAACATTGCACAAACACTTCTGATTAGTTAATGGTTAGTTCGCGCGCAGTATCTTCCAGTTGCTAAAATCCAAAAAACGGTCGCTTTGCGTAAATGTGTATTTTTCACCAATACCCCGCACGCGGTTAGATACATAGTAGTTGCGGTATGGATGATATAAGAAGATCGCGGGTACTTCAGTATCTACCACATCCTGAAATTCATCGTAATGGATTGATCTTACATCAACATCTGTTTCATTACGCCCTTCCTCAAGCGCGCGGTCAGCACGCACCTGGTTAAAATTGGATAGGTTTAACCCCGGCGGCACATTTTGGGTTGAGTGCCAGTTTATGTATCTGTCGGGATCGCGGCCGATTTCCTGCCCAAAAAGCAACACTTCATAATTGCGCGGAACCACTACATCTTCTACAAACGTGGCGGGATCAACTTCTTCTATGGCAACATTTACACCAAGTTTATCATCCCAAAAATCGCGTACTTGCTTGGCAACCTCGCGATGCTGTTGTAGGTCGGGTATCTTGATTGTGATATCCAAATAGCCCATCACTGCTGTAAAGGTCTTGTCGTATTTATCAAATTCAATATTTTCGTTAGTAAAAGGGCTTCTGCTAATCGGACCTTCAACAAAAATGCCTTTGTTAAATATTATCTCCTCAATGTTTAGGACTTTTCTTAGGTTTTGACGGTCGATAATATCGTTAAATTTTTCATTAGCTAGGTTAAAGTACAACGCATAATACACACCTTGTAGCGGAAAGCGGTGGTTTGTGAAGTTTGCTAACTCTGTGTACTCGTCCCGGGCTAAAAACGCATCGATCTCACCAAGTTTTGCCGCAGTGACAAGCTCTTCCTCGTTGCTGTAGTATCTGAAAATTAGCTTTTTTATTTGGTGGGCTTTATCTTGGTTAAGTAACTCTACTTCTTTTACTAGAGGGCCTGATTTTTGTACTCGCAGTACTCTAAAATCACCACTTGAAACCGGTGTTAGGCTGTTATAGTTTTCTTCCGAAAGATTTTGCATGACGCCAACTGTCATTAAGCTCAAAAAAGGCGAAAATTTATTTGGCAAAGTGTATCTTACAGTTAGATCATCAACCTTGTCGGTCGCAACCCCCTGCAAATCTACAACCTTAAATGAAGTGTAAATTAAGTCGTCTGAAGTAATTTTAGTGCCATCAGTCCAAAACTGATTATCTTTAAGCTTAATGGTATACACTAATCCCTCGTTTGAAATAGTCCAGCTTTCGGCTAAATCCGGAATTAGCTTGCCATAGATGTCGTAAGTGAACAGCCCCCGGTAAATTAGATGCGAAATGGTAGCGTCGTTTTGCGACTCAATTTGGTGCGGCAAAAATGACTGCGGCTGACCTGTTAGCCCTTCGGTATACGTTGTCATAGGCATAAGTGCATAAATAAAAGAGGTGATGAAAAAAAGAATTTGGCTAAAAATGTTCATTGTGTGCTTATTTTAGCAAATGTGTGGGGTTTTTGTTTACGGTATAGGGGTTGACAAAGTGGGAAACCTATAGTATCATTATATTGTTTTATTGTCTGGTGCCTGCGGCCTTCCTAGAGTTGCAGAGCTCTACAGCCGGCCGCTTTTAATGCACCAAGAACTTTGGTTGCTTGCTGGAAACACCAGCGCAAAAAAGGAGAACAATGAAAATTAGAATTTAGGGTGTTGCCACCCGATATCCCGAGTCTCCTACTGGCCAAGGAGATACTTTCGGGAAATTCGAAGGAGCAGCACCCGGAGAAAGGGCCCAGAGCAGAACACCAACACTTTCAGGCTTGTGTGCAAGACAAGTAGTGTTGGTTGGGCCGACCTGGGGGAACACTCCTGACGAGGAGTATGTTTCCTGAAGATTCTGCACAGGGGGTCGTTTGCTCCAAGACGTCTTTCGGGCATTTACCCGATTTGTCTTGGCCGCAGCGAACGACCCCCTTTTTTTTGTTTTCAAAAACCCCTTTTTAAACATTTAAACAAAAAAGCCCTTACAGATGTAAGAGCTTATTAGTGCGGGAAACACTCAAAAGGGGTGGTTCAAGAGAACCATGAGGTTACCCGCAAAGATAAATTTAGCAAATCCAAAACCTTTGTCAACCGCGTGATTTGTTGTTAAAATCGGTGTGCTATACGGCCCCATCGTCTAGCGGTCAGGACGCCAGGTTTTCATCCTGGTAACCGGGGTTCGACTCCCCGTGGGGTCACCATAACTTTTAATAAACTGAGTTGCAGTCACGATTTGCAACAAAAGGCTCACCTCTCAAAATCTATCTCCACAGGATAGTCACCTACTGTATATTCCGGATTAATATTTATAACAAGTACTTTGCCAACAATATCGTATAATGTCCTTCTTTTTGCATCCCACAGTACCCATAGATATGGTAACCATAAACTAACTGACCTAAAAATACCACTTATGCCGTCGGGTAAAAGTTTGTAAAGCATGAATGCAACAAAAACATACGCTAACCAAGAATATTCACGGAGCAAAGAGTACTTAAGAGATGCCCGGCTTTTAGACTCTTCGCCAATAACTCTAAGTTGAAGCATTAACTCACCCGGTGTACCTCCAAATCTACTTATTAGTAATGCCAGACAAAGGGGATAAACTAATACCAGCAATAATGCGTTCAAAAGTTCACTTAGTGGAAGTAACTCAAAAAACATTATAAGCATAACCCAATCCAGTAGCCATGACATAAGTCTGGGTCCTATCCGCGCAATCGGATAAGTTTTCTTTTCCATATTTTAAGAGTAACACATCATGTTGTGAGAACGTATGCTAAACTTGCGATATGGCCCAAAAATCACCGGCACATCTGGTACAAAACTTAATACACCTACAAAAGAACTACGCGACAACATACCGCGGAATGCACACTATGGAACGTTACGTCGCTCACACCACAAAAGAAAATTTCGAGTCGTTCGACTATTCAAGCATTCTAACCCGCGAACCACTGCTAGAGCATGTCGGGCATCTGCCAATTATTGCGACGTACTTGCACCCTTACATTCAACACACAAAAACCGTTAATTTGGGCGATGCGCTTATTATGCTTGCTGTACATGACATTGGCGAGACCGTGGTTGGAGATGTCGTAACCTACAAAAAAGTTTCAGCACACGAAGATGCAGAACGGGTTGCGGCTAAAAAATTACTCCCTAAGCACCTATTTGCTTATTTTGTTGAATTTGAAAAACGACAAACCGATACCGCAAAGTTTGCGAAAGCAGTAGATGCTCTGGCGCCGGGGCTGCATGAGTTAACCCTGCCTATTGAGCTTATTTTTGGCCGCTTTGACTATCATGGCTTTACTCTAGACGATATTGTTGCCAAAAAAACCAAATACTTTGAGTGGGACAAGACTCTAAAGGCTATTTTTGAATATACAATGAGTGTTTACTGGGAACTGGCAAAGCAAATAGGAAAATAAAAGCATTCAGCACCTGTATTGGCTTCAGCCGGTAAGTAAAGTGAAAAACCCAGATAGGTTGTTATCTGGGTTTCTGTGCTGTGCTACACTACAAAAGTGCTTAAAACCAATACAAACTCAGCGTATCTGACCCTCAAAAACCTTCAAAATACACCGCTTCAAGAACTCACCTTTGCAATTGTCGACACTGAAACAACAGGCATGAGTGCACAATTTGGCAAAATAATCGATATCGGCATCGTAATTATGCAAAACAACAACATACTTACAACTTGGGAAACTCTTATAGACCCTCAGCAACAAATTCCGTTTTGGATTACACACTACACAAACCTCACAAACAAAGACGTGACCGGCAAGCCACAATTTGCAACGGTTGCCCCGCATATAACAAAACTGCTGCAAAACACCATTTTTGTGGCACACAATGTGGGCTTTGATTACGCATTCCTAAAACAGGAATTTGCGCGCACTAACACCGCATTTGATCCGCCAAATTTGTGCACCGTAAAACTTGGCCGCAAGTTATTACCGCAACTGGCCAATGCACACCTTGATGCGCTCTCAGAGTTTTACAATATTACAATCACGCAACGCCACCGCGCACTTCCGGACGCGCAGGCTACAGCCATTGTTTTTGGTGAGTTTATGAAAATTGCACAAGAAAAATATTACGCTAAAACCTTTTTTGATCTTGAACGCCTGCAAACATTAAAAATAGATAAAAAGCTTGTTTTTGGTGATTACAAAATGCTGAATCTTGTTTAGCCTTACTTTTGCGCGTCCTAGGCGCGCCCTAATCTGCAAACACCTCGGTTGTAGGGTAGAACTCACGCCACACAAACCAGTAACTACGAAGGGGCATGTGCTGGGTCAGGCTAGTCTCGTCTACAAATGTGTATGTATCGGTAGAAGTTCTCGTCACGGTAATTGGCACATCGCCAACTACATCAACTACGCTATCCCCTACCCCGAGCAAATTTTGTAAGGTAGATTCGGAATATGCTTTGGCAGTGCCTGCAATGAGTACGCCGTACACAACATCCGTTGACTGAAAATTATTGTTTTTGTCAGCGCTATCCTGTAACCCACTTTGTGTAACATAGTACCCAGAATAATCCCTGCTTTCGCCCGTGTCTCGTGATAACACAGTTGTGTCGGGGTACTTGGAAAGCCATCTTTCCCAGCTTGTAGTTGTAATAGGAACCATTTGCAGTGCTTCACCACGAAGTGCAAAATCGCCAATAAGAGCTTCGCCGGTTGCTTGGTGCCACAGGCCCTGGTTAGTACGATCGTACATGACAAGTCCAGAGTTATATAGTTTACCGGATACTCCAAACTCTACCGGTTCTCCACCAATAACTCGCTCAAAGGCAACACCGGTTGAACACAACGGGCAAAATGTTACAACTATTGGGTCGCCACCGATTGTGTCGTTTACAATTTCATGCCAATTTAATATGCGCTGCGGGTACGCGCGTGCCTCACCGTTGTAGTACACCCCAAACACAGTGTCCGTGTTGGTCAACCATGTGTTTGCAGCAGCTGCAGACTCAAACTGTGGCTGATCTATTGATTTTATACAATCTCTGCCATCGGGGCACCCGTCTACGAGATCACTAAGTTCTACAGTCGCTTTTGGGCCACCCGATACTGGTGATTTTTGCAAATCCTGCAAACGATTAATTTTCTGTTCAACTCCAAACTGCTCCTCAAAAATTATTGCAAGCTGCGTCCACTGCTCGGGTAAATTAGCCAATAACCATGCCTGTAACTTGCGTTCGCCTCCCGAGTATACAAAAAAAGCCATTACAACCAGCACAGCACCAAAAATCTGGCGGACAAGTCTTGGATTTTGCTTAAA
>CAYXGU010000045.1:0-5856 GCA_964464645.1 uncultured Candidatus Saccharibacteria bacterium | reverse complement strand
AGCACTGCATTCACATTGCAGGGGTCGCAGGTTCGAATCCTGCTCCGACCACCAAGTCGTAGTGGATAAAATACGGAAGGTGTGTAAGAATTTACATAATGCCTCAAGGTGCTGTATTTGCAAAACTTAGCAAATTTTTTCCAATCGTACTCGGTGTACTTTTATCACTTGCTATTGTTTTCCTTTTCAAAGATGACATCACAAAATACATGCCTGTTAAGACAGATGCCAAAAGCAAGCAGGAGACTATGCCGGCACAAAATGGCTTACCTTCAATTTTTGATCAGTTAGAACAGCAAGAAGGTGAAAATCAACCCGAAAAACCTGCAGTTGGTGCTGTTTTGTATCGCGATGATAAGGCTATTTACACTTTCTCTGATACCGATGTGATGTTAATTGCTGACGAAATAGGTGCTCCAAAAATGATAAGGTATAAAGACTATTTAGTTTTTTATGGCAACGCAGAGAATGGACATGATACGGTTGTACTACATAATTTAACAACCGGGGACAATGCTATAGTTGTAGATATGGATGAGTTTGGACAGCCACTTTTAGCAAAGAACTATGACTCGTTTGAATGGACTCCTGAGCTAAATCCACATATTTTAGCTTTACAGGTAATTGACGATACTGCATATATAACTTATGGGTTATATTCTTCAATTGGTTTGGTTACATGGGCGAATCTTAATCCGGTTTTATCCCCACAGCTGTTAACTGCGGAGGGCGCATCAGAAATTTTAAGAGTTGGTGGCAATAATTATTTAGTGAACGGCGGTGGAGATGCGTGCTTTTCTAAAATAAGTTTTAGACAGCTGGACGATATAAATAAAAGGGTGTTTGCAGATGAGGTAGGGTTTTCAGGCGATTGTGTCGGCGGGGAACATTATTTGGGTTTTAGCAAGAGCCGAAACTTTTTTGTGCATGACGAGTACACCGGTGATGGTTCTGGTAATACGATTATGACAAGTATGCTGGGCGCAAAGTACCCGGATGGAGAAAGTGTTGAGTTACATGATCTTACAACACTACAAACTGCGGTGAGAAGTGTGATTTTTGACGAAATTTGGGACAAAGCATATCTGGCTACAACACAAACATTATATGTATATGACATGGTCACTGATTCATTAGTCGAGGTTGGCGATTTCGAGCAGGAATTACCCAAAATTTCACTTTATAAAGTGCTTTCTGAAGGTGGTTTGTGTGTAAGTGCCGACGCAAATAATGCTCAAAACATGCTTGTAGACCATACTAACGCTAAAGTACTTGAGCATGAAAGCGAAAAGTGTAAAGCTGAAACAGTAACTCCAGAATTAAAGTACAAAAAGTTTGCCGACTTTATCTCAAGTCTTAACTTGCCAGAAAACTACACTTACCAACTGTCAGATGCACAGTAACACCCTAAAACTTTTGTATTTTAGCCACTAAAGTTGACGTTCAGGTGTTTTTGAAAAATTAACCGCCAGCAAATTCCACAGATCCTGATACCCGCCATCATACCCAAGTGCCCAAATTCCTACTCCCGCCAGGTCGCGGCTTTTTATAAGCTGGTACTTTGCAGTAAGTGATTCGGGATTTTCATAGTACACCATTCTTCTGTAGCCGGTGTCGGGACTAATGTAAGAAAAATACGGCGCTTGCGCAGTTTGGTCCCACAAAATCAGTGGGTTAGTTTTCAAAATAGTATCTAGTACACCTTCGTATGTTTGGGACTGCGAGTACCCGTTATAATCATTTCCCTCTAGGCGGGTTGCGTATGGTTCGTTAGATGCTACCACCCAGTTATAACCATAGTATGCAACTCCAAGTATTAGTTTGTTTGGTGGAATATGTTTTAGATAGTCTGCAAGCATAGTTTGAATATCATATGAACTATACTTTCCGCCTCCTGCAATTGGTGCAATCGGGCCGGCGTTGGCCGATGTTGGCTGATGAAAATCATATGCCATGACAAAAATGCCATCTACCACTTTTGCCAAATCTGCGGGTTTTGTCACCCGAGGTCTAATTGTCGAATCGGCAAATGTTGCCACAGTTACGTATGAGTCGGTATATATTGCATCTAGGTTTTGGTTTAGAAAGTCGGCAAACTGTGTGTATTTGTCCGCTTTTTCCGGATCTGTGTACCCTACATATTCAAAATCCAGGTTTACGTGCTTTAGCCCCTTGGTGTTTAGCTCATATACAATTTCACCAAGCAAAGTGTCCCAGCAGGTGCGGCAGTCTAAAAACTCGTCAGAAACCTCGTCCTCATGTGAAATAACGCTAAGTGAAATCCTAGTGTTTGTTTTTGCGGCTTGACTAATTAACCAATCCAATTCAGGGCTGTTTTTCCATTTGTTGTATCCGGGTTCAATGTAGCCCTCCGCATCTTTTTTGCGAATCGTGCCGTCGGCATCAATTCGGAGCGCGAAATAGGCAACATCGGTTAGTTTATCAAGCTGAATATACTCGACTTCGGACAGCTTCCAGTAAGGCAGGTATCCAAATACGATATGATCATCACGCGTTGTTGAGCTTTCAAGATTAAAGACACTAAAGCCTTCTGCCATTGGCGAAGTAAAATTAGTTGCCTCAGTCTTTTTTAGTAAAAAAACGTTAGTTACTAAAAGTGCAAAAACTACAGAATATAAAACTGTGATTACTCTAACCCTTTTTTCCACTTAGTTAGTATAGCAAGTTCGACTGTAATGGTAATATTGTTTTGTGCGTGGTTCACGAAATAAAAAGCTACTAGTATTGATAGTTCTGACAGTCGTCGGCTTTTTTCTTACAGCGTATCTACTTGGCAGTAAGCAAAACACTGAAAAAAAACCAGGGTTTTTATACACGTTTTTTGGTGTACCGGAACAGACTTGCCAAAACCAAGATTTCATTGAGTATTTGCACTATCCTGATCCACCACCAAATTCGAAAAATAATAAAGTGGGCATTTATATTTACGCCGAAAGCAAGGATTTTATTAATCTTGCAGATCGACTTGTAAATTCTTCCGGAGGTGATTGGGGGTATGTCCTAATCCCATACAATATGAGCGATCGGGATCACACAAAATGGCGTGTCGTATTTGACTTATTGTACGATAAGCACCTAATTCCAATTATCCAGCTAAACGCGCTGGATTTACCCAACTACCAAAAGCAAACTATAGAAGCCGCACAGTTCTTAAATGAGTTTCCGTGGCCGGTCAAACAAAGATACATAAGTGTGTATAATGAACCAAATGATGATAAGTTTTGGTTTGAGGATGCAAATGCAGGTGAATACGCGCAAATCTTGGATTACACCATAAAAACATTTAAGCAGACTGATTCAAACTACTTTATGCTAAACGGTGCTCTGAATGTCAGCGCCGCTTCGGGCAGCGGTTACATTGATGCATTTGATTTTATGTGGCAGATGAATCAGGAGGTGCCGGGTATTTTTGCCAAACTTGACGGGTGGGCGTCACATTCATATCCGCAGCCAAACTTTTCAGGCAGTCCCTTTGGAACAGGTCGCCAAAGCATAAGAGCATATGAAACCGAACTTGAGTACCTAAAAAATACACTTGGTGTGCAAAAAGACTTGCCTGTATTTATAACCGAAACCGGTTGGGCGCACGCCGAAGGAGAAGTTTATAATCCGCAATATCTATCGGCGAGCCAAGTAGCACAACATTTCAAAACCGCATATGAGCAAGTTTGGCTTCCCGACAATCGCGTGCAAGCAGTAACACCTTTTACCATTTGGTATGACGCGCCTTTTGATCACTTCTCGTGGGTCGACAAAGACAACAACCCGTATCCGCAGTTTGGTACAGTCAAAGACCTCCCAAAAGAATCTGGCACACCCCAAGCCTATATTCTTGATAAAATAACAACGCCATGTCCAAATCAACTACAAGATTAGTTGCGAGCAATACCTTCTATCAAATAGCCGGCAAGACGGTAAGTATGTCTATTACCATTTTGACAACAATGCTAATTGCACGCGTATACGGGCGTGAAGCCTTTGGTGCCTTTAGCATTATGCAAGGTATTCCGGCACTTTTTTTTGTAATTGTTGATTTTGGGATTAACGCAATCGCCACCCGGGAGCTTTCTAAAGACTTTACCCGCGCACAAGATTATTTAGGAAACATTATCGCCATTAGATTTTTACTGTCTATGTCAGTTATTTTACTTGTGGGGTTATCGCTATATGTTTTTCCGTATTCACCCGAGCTCAAGTTTGGAATTTATCTAAGCCTATTTTTAATTTTGACACAGGCACTTTTTGCAACTACAAACATTATTTTTCAAACAAAACTACGGTATGACCTTTCGGCGATTGGGTATATACTTGGCAGCTTTGTTGTTTTAGGTCTTGTTTTGGCTACAACTTACGCCCAGGCAAGTATTGTGTGGGTTAACTTTAGCTATGTACTTGGTGGAGTAGTAACATTTTTAATAAACTTTTACTTTCTGGCACGGCTGTTTAATTTGCATGTAGCTTTTAACTTTGATCCTGTTATTTGGCGATACTTGTTTGCACAATCGTGGCCGCTTGGGCTCATGTTTGTTTTTTCGCAAATTAATTTTAAAGCAGATGCGCTTATGCTGTCTGTTATGCCAGTGCCAAAAACCCTGAATCTTAATTCGACTGAGGCAGTTGCAGTATACGGCTTACCGTACAAGGTTTTTGAGGTTGCGCTTGTTGTACCCACATTTTTTATGAACGCGGTGTATCCGATATTTGTTAGACATATGCAGGAAAGCAAAGCCAAACTAAAGCAAACCTTTACAAAAACCACGTTAGTGTTGTTTGGGGCAGGGGTGGTAGCAGCGCTTGTCGGTGTATTACTTGCGCCCTTGGCGATTACAATTTTGGGTGGCGCCGAGTTTGCGCAGTCTACTCAGGTGTTACGGTTGCTAATCATTGGACTACCGATTTTTTACATCACCCAACCATTTGCCTGGTTAATTGTGACACTTGGCAAGCAAAAGTACCTGCCGGTCATTTATTTAATAAGTGCGTGCCTAAGTTTTTCGGCCAATTTTATACTTATTCCAAGATTTTCATTTTATGCGTCCTCAATAATTACTTGGACATCAGAGTTTGTAATTTTAGTACTCTTGGTTGCGTTTGCCCATCGCGCGTGGAAACAACACTATGCCAAAATTAGCTAAACTGGCGATTTACAGCTTACTGATTATCTTAAGCTGTGGACAGTTTGCCGCAATATCGCGCGGTGAGGGGGTTAATATCTACATTTTTGATTTGGCGGTAGGTATGTTTGCACTTCTTGGTACACTGCACTTTTTGCTAACCGGATCGCTTAAAATTCCGCGTTATCTGGTGTTATTTTTTTTGTTTGCGTGTGTTGCTGGACTAAGCCTAGTGCCAGTAAGTTCAAAGCTAGTAGTTAGCGAATTAGTAATTGCGGGGTCATATTTACTTAGATTTCTACTCTACTTGCTTTCGGGAGTAGTAATTTTCAATATGCTAGAACACAAATTTATTACGGTGGTGTGGTTGTGCAACGCCTTGCTGTTTTCAGGTGTCTTGTTTGTTGTTTTGGGAATACTACAGTTGTTTGTCTTGCCCGATTTTTCAACACTTGATCCGGTTTTGGGCTGGGATCCGCACAAAAACCGGTTAGCATCGACATTTTTTGATCCAAATTTTGTTGGTGGTTATTTTGTATTGTGTGTTGCGCTTTGCTCTTACATGTTAGGTAGGCATAAATCACTAAGGTACTGGCTTGTACTTTTGCTACTGCTTGGTGGGGTGTTACTAACATTCTCACGCAGCACTTGGCTTGCTACGGCACTTGTGATTTTTGTTTTTGGAGTGTTTAAAAACAGGTGGATACTTTGGGTAGCGCTT
>CAYXGU010000044.1:0-5967 GCA_964464645.1 uncultured Candidatus Saccharibacteria bacterium | reverse complement strand
GTTTGCTTGTGGAAATTTAGTTTTCACAATCTTTCCAGCTCGCTGAGCAAAATCGTAGTCGATTTCCTGTTTTTTTCCCCAAAAGTCTTTTGGCCAACCGCCAAGTAAAAACAGTGAATAACCTTTTTCTTGCGACTGTTCACATAATTTCCAAAACAGGTCAACACCAGTTAGTCTTTGCTCGTTAGCTAGACTGGGATTTGCAAGTCCAACTTGCAACCCAACTAAAAGTTTAGTAAAAAACCCGGTAGCTTTTCTGTCTGCAACTGCATCAACATAGTGCTTAGCCATAATTACACCGGCCCCATCGGGTAATGACAGGTCTGAGTTATTTATAATAGCTTTGAACTCAGCATCCTCTTGCGCAGACATAATAAACTCGGGATTAGTAGTACAAATATAGTGTGTGGCATCTTCAGTTAACATTGTAGCTACTTTTGCCAACACATCCCCCATTGCAAGTCCAAAATTAACCTTAACGTCCAAAATTCTAGTTTCTTCAGGCATCAGTACGACACTCCTCTAGCACCTGCAATACTTTTTCTGCAGTTTTTTGCCAACTAAACCGCTTTACATTTTCAAATCCCTGCGCAACTAGCTGTTGTCTTAAGCCAGCGTCCGTAGCAAGCTCAGACATTGCATGCCCAATTGCAGCCACATCACCAGGCACAACCATTTTTGCCGCCGTACCCGCAACTTCAGGCAATGCACCTGCAGTTGAAGTTAATACAGGTGTGCCGCAGGACATGGCTTCCAATACCGGCAACCCGAATCCTTCGGTTTTGGACACATAGGCAAAAAAAGTTGCGCCGCTATATAAAGCTGGTAAGTCTGCTTGTGCGACCCGCCCCAAAAACTTTACCCTGTTTTGAATACCAAGTTTTTCAGGCAGGTTTGTAACTGCAGCTGATTGAGCAGAAATACTTCCACCAACGATAAAACTAATCTCTGCGGTATGTTTTGCAAACGCTGTTAACATGTTTTCAAGATTTTTTCTTGGGACAACGTATCCTACAAATAATATATAGTCCTGCGGCAGGCTGTACTTTGTCCTAACACGTTCTACTTCATCCTTGAGGCTTTGTGCAAATACCAAAGTGTCAATACCCTCGTAAATAACTGTGATTTTAGGTTCACGCGCCAAGCGTCTGGTTAAAATCTGTTTTTTTGTATCAGCAGACACCGCAATAACCCGATTTGAAAACATGCAGGTAAAATATGTTGGCCCAAATCGTAACGGCTTATACGCAAAATCGTGAATAACCGATACTATCTTGGTTTTTGGCGAGTGAAATATTGGCATAGTTTGCCATGGCGCAAGTAATACATCAGGCGGTTGTCGTAAGCACTCTAGCGCCAAACCTACTTGTGTCCACGAAAGCCTATTTTTAATGTACCTAAAGGTAAAATTTGAATTTCCACTAACCATCTGGGTAAAAAACGCACTCGAAGGCTCAGATTTAAAATAAATTTCATATAAATTCTTAGTGTCTAAGCATGCCAATTCTTTCACTAAGTAGTACAAATAATTTTGGGTACCGGTACTGTTAAACTGTGACAGATGCGACGCATCTATACCCACTTTCATGGCCTAAATTATAGCATTTATTCTATAGTTGCCCCGTTCCCAACTTGCTTAACGCAGCTATAAAAGTTAAAATAACACTACGAAAAATTTCGGCTATGCACAAAAATCTGTTAAAAACATTATTCACGTTTGCATTTCTACTACTTGTCTCGGCCGGAATATATCTGGATACAACCGGGTACCGAATTTCAAAAGAAGATGAGATACCAATTGACTTTAAACGCACCGGCATAATCGGGGTAAAATCAATACCGGACGGCGCAAACGTATACATTAACGGCGTCCTCAAAACTGCCACAGATGACACGATTTCGGGCCTTGACCCCAACACCTACTCTTTAAAGATCACAAAAAACGGCTTTGTAGACTGGCAAAAAGACGTAGAAGTCTTTGCAGAACTTGCAACCGATATTACTGCAGTACTTGTGTCAAAAACACCGCGGCTTGAGCCACTCACAAATACAGGCGCCAGAGAACCCGTGATTTCTCCAACCTTAACTAAACTCGCCTACTTTTCCAGCTCATCTAACGAAGACGCCGAACCCGGAATTTGGATAATTCCGTTAACCAATTACGGCTTAAGCCTTTTTAGATCAGAACCGTTTATTGCAATTGAGGACACTGCTGACTTGTTATTTTCGCAGGGCAAGTCTATTTTGTGGTCACCAGATGAAAAACAACTGCTCGTTGAGTCGGCAACCGGTGACTATTTTATTATAGACCTTGAAACGCAGGCGGTCAGAGTAACGCCCTCACCCGAAGGTGTAAGAGATACTTGGGACAAACAACTGGTTAAAAAAAGAACGGATTTTGTAGAAAAGCTTGAGTTACCTGAAGAAATTAAACTAATTGCGGTAGCAAAAGATACCGTCTGGGCACCTGATGAGAACAAATTTTTATATACCGTAACTCGCGGCACGCAAACCGAATACCACGTGTACAACATGGAAGATCCGCTTCCGGTTGGGGAAAAAGTTGACACTGTTGCGTTTGTTACAAATACAGCAGATCCTCAACCCGCAGTTTCATGGTACACAGACAGCTTTCACCTAATTTTGACTGAAGGCAATATTGCAGATGAAAACAAGGGGCAAATTAGTTTAATTAGGATTGACGGCACAAATCGCACCGAAATTTACAACAACACAATGTATTCAAATAAAGTCTATAGCTCACCCGGTGGAGATAAGTTAATTTTTCTAACGTCTTACAAATCAGACGAGCAGACAGATTTGTATACAGTAAGCATCAGATAAGGCTAGCAAAGCTTACCTAACCTCAACCAACTTTGCAGTCACCACCAACCTGTCTAAGGTTGTACCCGGTGGATCACAGGTTTGCAAAGTCAAAGTCGGCTCAATGACCGGCCGTGTCAGTGGGTAAGTGTTCCAGCCATCAAGTTTTTCTTTATTGACCACCTCGTACACATATTGCTGCCCTTTGTAAAACACATGCGCCCGGTCGCCAAGCTCAAGCTTGCGGAGTAAATTAAACACGTTTGCATACTTACCCAGTTGCCAGAAATTTACTGATGAGTGTGCAAACAGATACACATTACCCGGCTCTGAACTTGGATAGCCCGAAACCGCCGCATGCGCAATTCCATCCTTTAGGGCTTCGTTATAGGCTTTTTCGTCGGTTACAGCTACATCTGCTTTAACAGGTGCGTTGACACCAATTTTTTCAATGACAATGCCAAAATCCGTATTTACCGGCTCGATGTTTATCGGGCGCGTTGAGAGATATCTGGCAAATACACTGTCGGGCTGGCCATCGGGGTTATCAAGAGATATTTGCTGATCCTTTATGGTTTTTAGCTTGTACCAAAGTTCGTCTCTTACAAGTGGTCCAAACGCCAAGATTAAGCAAAAAATGCCAACGAGAATTAAAATGTTTGAAATTAGTTTTTTGGATGATTTTGTGGACATAAAATGAAGCACTTAAGCTCCCTCCGAGCGGCAACCCTTGCGGGCGACGCCCACCGACAAAAGCCGGCGACCCAACCACGAGAGCTCGTCGGGAGCTTGATACCGTGGTTGGGTTTAGCCTAATGGCTAAGTGAATTATAGCATCTGATACTTTTTTCTGGATAATTAGCGTGGTGTCCCCGGGCGGAATTGAACCGCCATTTTGCCCTTAGGAGGGGCATGTTCTGTCCGTTGAACTACGGGGACCTGCATGTATGGGACTCGCAGCTTGTATTGTATCATTTAGCATGTAAGCCTTGTGCTATACTTTTCGTGCCTAAAAGGGGTGTTAACGGCGTTTGGAGGGGTGCAGGAGCGGTTTATCTGGCTGGTCTTGAAAACCATGCGTGCGCAAGCACACGAGAGTTCGAATCTCTCCCCCTCCGCCAGAGAAAGAGTCTAGTTACTGCGTATCTTGCCTTCTTTCCCGTGCCTCAAGTCTTTTATATATTGAACTAAGTCTTTCAATGTTATGCCTTACTACATCTGGAACACCCACCACAACAACACTGCGCTCATCACCGATGTCCTGTTCTTTTAGTCCTCCTGGTCTTATGTTTTTACCATCTACTGCCTTTGCGCCTTGATACCCAATAACCTCAAAACCCAGACGAGTAGAGGCTGCTGCCATTTTTGGATTAGTAGCCCCTACCAAAAAATCTGGTTTCGGATACAGCTCGTTTGGACCAGCATTACTTAAGTAGTCACTCATTGCTCGAACCCCGCGTGCCAAATTGCTGGTTAGGTGCTCTGGTTTTAAATAAGCGTCGTTAAAAGGCATGAAATCCATTTTTCCAATCACTGTTCCGCGTGGGAATCTTATTCTGGTGCCATTTTGTGTATACGATATCGGTATCTTAACTTCATAAAACTCAATTTCTAACCCCTCATCTGAAGTGTAATTTTCGTGGAGGTCCCGGGTATGCGTGCTATGGGTACCAAGCAATCTTTCCAGTTTACTCATCTGTTTGGCTTCGCGTCTTGCTACTTTTCGACCTGATTTGGATTCTCGATACAACCGATCTTGCAAGTCTTCAAAAGTTTCAAATCCACCTACATGTTTAATATATCGACTATTTGTTATGGTGCTAGGATCTTTGAAATAATTTGAATATCTATAAACTCTTGTCAAATACTCTTCTGCCTCCGGAACTCCGGTACAAACCGCAAGTAATGTACAGGTGTACGATCTTAAGTCATCCGAGTTAAGCAAATCGGCCAGTTCCTTTGCTTTTTTGAATAGTCTGTACAACCTAGGATCTCCAGGATTGTGTAATCTTATTTGCCCAGCGACCAAGCACAACCCATGTAAAATTCTTTGACCGGAAATAAAATTTTGATCTTTCATGTAATCGTATTCTGGACTATCTAGCAAAGCCATACCCAATTCAAAACTTTCAGGAGTCGCAAGCTCAAGAAAATAATTGGTAAAATCCTCCCTTGTAAATCTTAAATTCGCGGTTAATTTATTGCCTTTCTCGACTTGTGTCTCCAAAAAAGGAAGCACCCTAGAACCAAATGATAGTATTTGTTGCTCAGCGTTCCATTTCGAAGTCTCAGAATTATTTCTCGAAATTCCGGAGGGTTTTTTTAATGTTCGGATACATGTTCGAACTGTTTCTATCTCTTCTTCAGTCAATCCAGTTTCAGCTTCTGAGTAACCAACATGCTCAGAACTTTCGGATCTTGGTATTATAGAAGACTCAGAGACAATCACGTCTTAATGATTGCATACTTTTTTTTGTCTTTGCATTGCAGAACTTTATAATAAGGTCAATAAGAATACAGCTCATCATGTACCCGCTTATAACTCAAAATCTCATCTTTACTAAACCACAAAGCAACCTCTTCCTTTGCTTCTTCAACAGTGCCTGATGCGTGAATGACATTAAAAATAGATCTTTTTCGCAGTAAACTGGTCAACGGTACCTCCAGCCCATAATCCCCTCGTATTGTGCCGGGTTCTGCATGGAGCGAAAACGTATGCCCTACCAGTTTTCGTATTTTCTCAACCGCGTTTGGACCTTCAAACACAAACCCAATTACAGGTCCCATGGTCATGTATTCAATATTTGCCCTGTTTACCATGTCTCCAATGGTTTCGGGGTCTTCGGTGCCATAATATTCCTTAATATCCAGACCATAGGTTTGTGCATCCTTTATTCGGTGCGATCCGATTTCAACTTTCCACTCTTTAGATTTTTTGTAATGGGATTCAACTTTTTTGGTATCGGCGACAAACATTTTTGTCCCAACGATTTTTAAACCCGCACGTTCGAACCGATGTAAGATTTCGCCTACAATCCCGCGTTGAACGGCGTCTGGTTTCATTAAAACTAGTGACTGTTCAATCATAATCGGCTTAGTATACCACTTAAAAATACCCTACAAAAGTATCTCCTCAACTGTATA
>CAYXGU010000043.1:0-6132 GCA_964464645.1 uncultured Candidatus Saccharibacteria bacterium | reverse complement strand
CAACGACCAACCGGTGCCACTCCGAAAGTTTTGCACCCAACCGGTCACAGTGTTACCGTCTGCAGTGTTGTATGAATTGCCCGCAATACCGGAAATTCCTGCCAACGCCGCAGGATCTATATTTTGGGCAATTTGCACTCCCCTGTTGTTTGTCATGTTAAAAGCAGGAGTTAGTAGTTTTATGTTTGTAAGCGGACCGGCGGCATTTTGCAACTCAAGCATGTAATCTGTTAAACCGGCACCAATACACGCGTAATCAGGTTCAACCTCTTCCGCACGCACTGCGCGTGTTAGTACAAGTGTTAAAAACATACAGCTTAACCCAAAAAACAGTATCGAATAAATGGATTTTGCTGACACAAATCTAAAATGCATGTATGTGCTGATTTTACCATTTGTAGTATACTTTTTGTGTGTACTACTTAAAAACCTTTGCAACCACATTTGCAAAAAGTTTGGCCTCTGTTAGTTACTACAAAGATGTGTTGGCCGCACGCTTCTCGTTCTCGGTTAAATACTATGTTGTGCTCGTACTGTTAAGCGGACTTGCATTTGCAGGCGTAATGACGGCTAAAGCCGCACCCAAAATTGATGATTTCTTAGCCGAAGTGCAAACCCAAGTACTAAATCTTTACCCCGCCGATCTTGTAATAACCTCGGCTGACGGTACTGTTTCGGTAAATCAACCCGAACCCTATGCCATTGCACTGCCACCGGAGTTTAGCAAAGATGCAACACTTGAATTTGGCGGCGAAGAAGTTGTGATCGAAAATCTGATTATTTTTGATAAAAACGGTACTTTAGACGACTTAACCGCTTATAGAACTTTTATGCTAGTTAACGCCTCAAACGTATTGTGGCTAAATGGAAACAAAATTGAATCATTTCCTGTAAAAGACTTGCCACCAGGCCAAATAACCAAAACGGTGGTTGAAGGCTGGATGATAACGGTGGTTTCGTGGGCAGACTACATTACAGGAGTGGTATTTTTTGGCTCCCTGACGCTGCACTTTTTAAACTACTTTGTGTTTAGACTTGTGTATCTGGCTGTTGTTGCGCTGGTACTACTTGGAATCGGCAGCATAAGAGGACTAAAACTTAGCTTTGGCAAGTATTACCAGGTTGGCCTGCACACCATCACTTTGCCGCTTGTGATTGAATTTGTGAGTAATCTAACGGGAATTTTGGTACCGATTCCATTTTGGTTTTTGGGCGTAAACCTGATATTTGGGCTGATCGTGGTGCTTTCGTTTGATAAAACACCCGAAACCCAAAAAACGGCTACGCCTGTTGCTTAATGTCTTGCCTTCCACTATTAACTATCAACTATGGCCGTGACTAGTCCGTATACTGCCGGTGTGATAGAATTTCGCTTGCATAACCAGTGCGCCGATAGAGAAATGGGATCGAAAATTGGCGGGGCGTGCGAAAAAAAAGAATGATCCCCTGTAGCTCAATGGCAGAGCATTCGCCTGTTAAGCGAAGGGTTGGTGGTTCGAGTCCACCCGGGGGAGCCATGATGGATTCTCGGGTTCTTCTACCCCATCTTTACCTATAACCACAGTACTTTGTGCTGGTTCGAGCTGTTCAAAATCATCGTATCCCCCTTCACCAGCATTTTTCAACACAAAATAAGGTTTTTTCAAGTCATATTGGACTATTCCATCATCAAGTAGGAAGTTCGAGCCAATTTTTGAGAAGATATATTTCTTTTCCTCCCAATCCCCGAGTTTGAATCTGTTAACTGCAGTAGCTGCCAAATCAAAAGCGTCTTCTACTTCCTGTACCCATTCATCAGCTTTAGTATCCCAGTTTTCTATTCGTTCTAGCACACCTACCTTAGCTTCTACGAGACTTTTCTTCTTGGTTTCATATTCTTCTTCGCTTAATTGCTCCTCTAGCCTCATGTCTAACAATCTGTTTAACTTTTCCTGTATAGAGTTTTGTTCTTTTTGTAGGTTTTTCATTACTTCTTCACGTGTCCCATACTCAGTCTTGTTTGCTTCCTGCAAATATTTAAGTGCCCATACCTTAAACTTGGGGTGTATTTCTATTTTGGCTAATGTCGTTAGTACCTGAGACTCCAAATCATTTTTTGTGATATAACCTTGAGTACAATCAACATCTTTGTTCTTTTTAGTACAGTGATAGTAATAGTAGATTTGTGTGTTGCCAGTTTTTGGATAATGTTTTATTTTACATGTTGCTGTTATTGAACATCCGCATAGCCCACACTTAATCATCCCAGTAAAAGAATGTTTATGGCCATCTATTTTAGGTCGTGGTGCATCCCTCCGACCTAAAATTTCCTGTACTTTATCAAACTCCTCTTTTGTAACCATTGGTATGTGCTTACCTTCGTATAGTTTGTGCTTTACATCAAACCAACCGTAATAGAATGGATTAGTGAAAATATCGTACAAACCACTTCTTGATAAAGGTGTTCCACCAATTTTCTTACGTTTTACTGTACGAAGTCCCCACTTATTGTTCAACTTGTCCAAAACCTGAGGTACGGTGTACATCCCCGTCAGTATTAGGTCCCAACTTTTTCTCATCAAATCAAATCTTTCTGGATCTTTAACTATAATTTTGTACCCCTTCCCTCTATCTGGAGTGTTGAGATAGCCAATAGGAGCCACAAACGGATACCAACCCATTTCACATTTTGCTTTAAGACCTCTCTTAACGTTAACCCCCTTATTGTCATTCTCCAATTTGGCAAAAATCATTAACTGATTAAGCATGAACTTGTCGTTAGGATTACACGTAAAAGTCTGTGTTGGAGTACGTACTTCCTGTAACAGCTCCTGATCCATTAGGTAAATTATCATTCCCGCATCTACGGGGTTTCGGGATAATCTATCTGGTGACCAAACAAGGATGGAGTTGATCTTTCCCTCTTCAATTGCCTTTAACATCTCACTAAACTCAGGTCTGTTGTTGGGAGATTTGGCACTTTTAGATTCCTCGAATGAGGAGACTATATCTAAAGATAATTTACTATGAATTTCTTCCAATTCTTTTGTTTGAGCTGGTAAACTCAACATTTGTCTATCTTCTGCTTCGCTAGACTTTCTAGCGTAAACAGCATACTTTTTGTTATTGCTTGTTTTATCCATAACTAAAATGACCGCCTGAGGTACTCACACCAATAAAGGCGTGATCAGACGGTCATGTTAGCCCTTATTATTAATGTGAGTACCTAGTGCCATTATACAACTAAATACTAGGTACTAGCTAAGAAGCCGGACTGGGACTAGTACTACTTATAGGCATCACCGCCTTCCTCAGGATATGAAATAATCTCTCCCATTCTCTTAAAAGGAAAATCGTTTTTATATTTTTTTAATAATGGTTCTTCTTTGGTATCAAAACTTGAAGAGGGTGAAGTTATTTTTTTGATAGACTCCCTACTTGTTTTTTGGTAGGGCAATATATCTTCAAGTTTTTTAATCAAAGGATCCAAATTGTATCTGGAGGTCTCCCCCTTTCTTAAAATTCTTTTTATGAAACCTTTTCTCTCTAAGTCTCTAGCATATTTCCGCACAGCACCCTCCTTAACACCCATTTTGAGTGCGATTGTAGTTAACGACGGGTAAGGAGAATCAACAGTCCACTTGTAAGAAAATAGGTGTATCAGAAATAGCGCTTCGGGAGTGGTTATGCCTAACAATGCAGAGTATTCTAAAAAGATGTTTGATATAGGAGTAAACCCTTTTGTTTCAAGCGAGGAGCTCCAACGAGCTCGGATGCTTTTTTCCCTATTGTCTGTGTTCTGCTTCTTTGGTGTCATCTTGTTTTGTATTGTCTTTACCTGCAGACAACAGGTAGTTAATAAAATTGATAAACTCCTCTGCCTGCTCCTTGGCTACTGCCTCTTCTAAAACAGAATGATTAACCTCCTTGCTAACAGAAACATATTTTCTAACAGCCTCGTCACTAAGCTGTATTGGAAGTAAACCCGTGCTCATCTGAGATTACCCCCTTTAGAAAAAACCAGATCTTTTAAAGTCTTTTGTGAATCAACAAAGTCCTTCGCATTCACAGTTACGATTCCCGACCAATACTGTTTTGACAACTCATCACAATCATTGTTATCTTGTTTGAAAATAAAGAAGTAATAATGTCCGTCCTTCTCTAAGCCAATCAGGTGCTTTTGCTTTGAATACAGGAGACTCGCTTCAAAAATGTCTTTAGTTTTGTATTTAGACACCACTAGTCCCCTTATGAATAACTTTGGTGCTTAGTGCATCTGCAAAAATACCCTCTACAAGGCTCTTGATTGTCGTCTCTTGCTCTGTAGCTAACTGTTTCAGTATCTTGTGCCAGCCTGCGTCTACTACTACCTGTTTTGTTCTTTTTTGATCAACTTTTGTATTAATTGATTCCATGGCATTATTGAAACATCAGTTAGTGCTCCGAATTCCTTAGTTACTAGTCACTAATTACCAAATTGCGTATGACAAAAGCAGACTACACAGAAATAAGATTTGATTTGTTTAAAGAGT
The DNA here is from genome assembly GCA_964464645.1 of uncultured Candidatus Saccharibacteria bacterium. Classification (GTDB taxonomy): domain Bacteria; phylum Patescibacteriota; class WWE3; order UBA101185; family UBA10185; genus CAYXGU01. The sequence goes on along the minus strand of CAYXGU010000043.1, from coordinate 1,621 downwards.
CTTTTGTTGGAGCGGAATTAAAAAAAACCGTCAAAAAGCTTTTGAAGGAACGGACAAAGAATCTAAAGGAAGAAAAAGATCTAATAGCACACTACACAAGGCACACAAGAGAACTTGCCCTATTACCTGAAATAGAAAAGCTAGCTAAAAAACTCAAGTTTGAATATAAGGCATTCGGATGGTTTTTACTTGAAAATTCCAACATTACAATGAATATGCCAAAGCGTATGACTAAAGTAGCGTCTAAGAGCTTTCCTATCACGGAGCAAGGCTTTTACATAAAAATAGAAAGAGACACGAAAAAGGAAGATGTTAAGAAAACTATGGATTACATAAAACAAGAGCTATTGCCCGTTGCTGAGACGGTTTTTGGTTTTGAACAAACAAAACTTAGGCGTAGTCAAATACCCAACGACGATTACAAAAAAATTCAAATATACATTCAAATTGAAAAGGAAATAAAGCATGTATACTCCGAGAAGGATCATCAAACTGATATGGAAATAGCTGATGAAGATCCACTAGTATATCTTGCAATACAATATGTAGCTATGAATTTGATAGAAGATAGAGATTACAAGTTTGATGAACGACTTGTCATTAAAACAACTGAGTTGCAACAAATATACTACGATGTAACCACACGGTACGAACTACCAACAGCAAAAAAATTAAACCGACTACTTAATATATTGGAATCCTAATAATACCCACGTAACTTCATAACTATCTCCAAACCTTTTAGAGCATCTGCATTTGTTGCCTTTACGCCCAAACCTGCGTTGATCGCCTCCCGTAACATCTCACAGAGTATCGAATCGGTTAGTCCTGCACCTTCTAATTCCATAGCCATCGCTCTTTTAAGGTAAACATTTGTTAACATTTTACAGCCCATAGATTTTGCGGAATTGTAACTCTTGACATTGTAACCGCTTGCTAAAACGGCTTGGGTAGAGTTAAATCCATTTGACATGTAGTTTTGAACAAATAGATACTGTTTGAAAGTTAATTTCTTCCCAACTTCTGGATAATACTTAAAAGGCTTCATATAGGCATTATAACTTCTAATCACACAAATCCAGTGATATACTCAAACTAATTCATTTGCTTGTCTAATGAATTCACAATTGAATAGTTGCCTAAACACTTTTTCTAGTGCACGGCAAAAAAACCGAGTAAGTGAACGGAAGCTCTCCGTTCAGCAACTTACTCGGTCATATGGGGAAACTCATATGGGTGATCTGAAATGGTTACCAGCTGGCGGGGAGCTTTTATTTTGAAAAAAATACTGAAAATTACAATAATTCTAACTATACTTTTGGCCACATTTAGTGTAGGCAGGTTTTCGGGACGGTATAGTGGCTATAGTGCTGAGGAATGGTTTAGCAAATATGATCAATGCGATGCAGATCAGATGTACTGGGAAAGTACTCATTCGGGTTTATTAGATTTTGAGCAATGTGTAGAAAAACACACGCAAGCTCAAAAAGAGCTGATACTACGCATGTGTCCCCCTGAAAGAGATGACACTATCGAATGTTTGCTGAATTTATCTGGAAGAGGTATTGCACCTGAAGATCCCCATTACTGTTTTAGTGAATATTTGCAAAACAGATGAATT
>CAYXGU010000042.1:0-6279 GCA_964464645.1 uncultured Candidatus Saccharibacteria bacterium | reverse complement strand
AAATTACAGGCTATTTTAGGCATTTTAGGCTTAGAAGCAAACTAAAGGACAAGCTTACGTTTGCCGCACAAGCACAAAAAACAATTATGTCGGCAGCCTTTATTCTGGCTGTCTCGGCTGGGGTCTCGGCTTTTCTTGGACTTTTCAAGTCCCGGCTGTTAACAGGCTATTTTGGCGTTTCCGACGAATTGGCTATATTTTATACTGCAGACCGAATACCCAGCTTCGTATATTCTGTGCTTGTTGTTGGCGCAATATCTACGGTATTTATTCCGGTTTTTACCGGTCTGTTAAAAAAAGACACGCGTGAAGCATGGGAAACGGCTTCGTCTGTTATTACTATCAGCCTGTTGGCATTCGCGGGACTTAGTGTTCTCATAATCATTTTTGCCCAGCCTATTATAGATTTGCTTGCGGTTGGAAAATTTACACCCGAGCAAGTGGTTTTAGGTGCCAATCTAATGCGTATTATGATGGTTGGACAGTTGATTTTGGTAATGAGTAGTTTTCTAACCAGTATTTTGCAGTCTTTTAGGATTTTTATTATTCCAGCGTTGGCACCCATTTTTTATAACTTTGGGATGATTTTGGGCATTATTCTGCTAACTCAATATATTGGTATTTACGCGGCGGCTGTCGGTGTAATTATAGGCGCGGTCCTACACTTGGTAATACAACTTCCAACAATTAAGGGCGTTGGAGTAATTTTTTATCCGCGCACAAATCTTGCAAACACCGAGGCTAAAAAAGCTTTTGTGCTTATGCCCCCAAGAATTGCAAATGTCACTCTGGCACAGCTTCTGGCAACTATTAATAATAGTATTGCGATCTTAATTTCGACGGCGTCAGTCATAATTTTAAAGTTTGCGTTTCAATTGCAGTTTTTTCCGGTACATTTGTTTGGGGCGTCCATGGCGGCTGCGGCCTTGCCGGTACTATCCGAACACGCTGACCCTACTGAACATCTACGGTTTAAGAAGATTTTTATAAATACTTTACATCAAATGTTGTATCTGGTAATTCCGATTAGTATTTTGCTACTGGTACTTCGCGTACCTATTGTCAGACTTGTATACGGAACAGCCAACTTTCCTTGGGAGGCAACCGTGAGTACATCGTACGCGCTTGCCTTTTTTAGTTTGTCTATTTTTGCCCAAAGCGCAGTGTACTTAATAACTCGCTCGTTCTATGCCCTAAAAGATACATTCACTCCCGTAAAGGTGTTTATAGTAACAATGACATTAAATGTGCTTTTGTCTGTCTTTTTTGTACAAACACTTGACTTGGGAGTGTGGGCGGTTGCGTTGTCGTTTTCGATTACATCAATAATTGACACTGTGGTACTTACCGCGTTACTTGGCAAACGACTTGCCGGCTTTACTTTTGAAGAACTTGTGGTGCCATTCGTGAAAATTAGCTATGCCGCAGTTTTTATGGGAATTTCGTTGTACGTGCCACTAAAGCTTTTGGATGAATTTGTCTTTGATACAACCAGAACTATAGACTTACTCTTCCTTACAGGAATAGCTAGCCTGCTGGGTGTGATAGCGTATCTGTTTTTTGCATGGTTATTTAGGGTGGAGGAGATTGAATTGTTTTATAAGCTGCTGCGCAGACTCGGACTAAAATCAGTTGGCGATTCCGCACCAGCTGCGATTGTCTCTGAGAAAGTAGAATAAAAAAAGTCAAGTCGCCGGTTGTGGTTGTGGGCAAAGATTCGGCTTAAAATGCTAAAATCCAGTTGATATGAACCAAGCACAAATCAGAAACTTTTGCATAATTGCCCACATTGACCACGGCAAGTCCACCTTGGCAGATAGGCTATTGGAACTAACCCACACCATTGAAGCGCGCAAACTTAAAAAACAAACCCTGGACAGCATGGAACTTGAGCGCGAAAAAGGTATCACCATAAAACTTAAGGCGGTGCGCATGCTGTATAAGCTTGAGGGCATAGAGTATCAACTAAACCTTATCGACACACCCGGACACGTAGATTTTGCCTACGAAGTTTCAAGATCACTTGCAGCATGTGAGGGCGCGATTTTACTTGTGGACGCGTCTCAGGGTATTGAGGCCCAAACTGTATCAAACATTTACAAAGCGCTTGATGCCAATCTCACAATTATTCCGGTAATAAACAAAATTGATCTTGCGGGGGCAAACGCCGATGAGGTTGCGCAAGATTTGCATGATGCGTTTGGCTTTAACAAAGAAGAAATTTTAAGAATATCTGCAAAAACAGGTGAGGGTGTGCAAGATTTGCTCATTGAGCTCGTAAAGAAAGTTCCCACTCCTACAGGTAATCCGCAGGCACCACTTAGAGCACTGATATTTGATACGTTTTATGACGAGTTTTTGGGTGTCATTGCCTTGGTTAGAATTGTGGACGGCTCACTCACAAAGATTAGTGCGCAGGGCCCCGAAAAAGTGCGCTTTTTGGCAACTGCCGCAACTGCTATTCCGGAAGGTATTGGGATTTTGCGCCCGCAAAGGGAACCATGCGAGCAGTTGGCTACCGGAGAGGTTGGGTTTATTTCTACAACTCTAAAAGACATAAAAGCAGTGCGTGTGGGCGATACGGTCACAACTACAAATCACATGCAGGTTGATCCGCTTCCCGGCTACAAAGAGGTAAAGCCATTTGTGTTTATTTCACTCTATCCGCTTGAAAACGACCGCTTCCCCGACTTGCGCGAAGCGCTTGAAAAATTGGCACTTTCTGATGCCGCCCTACAATTCGAACCCGAAAGTAATACCGCACTTGGGTTTGGTTTTCGGTGCGGTTTTTTAGGTCTGCTACACGCAGATATTATAATCGAACGTCTGGCACGCGAATATTCACTTGAACTTATTTCAACACTTCCAAGTGTTGAATACAAAATTGTGCAAACCGATGGCACACAGTTATCAGTTAAAACTCCGATGCAGTTGCCTGACGTGACCAAGATTGCAACAGTCAGCGAACCGTGGATTTTACTGCACATCGTCTCACCTTCGGAGTACATTGGGGGAATAATCAACTTATGTCAAACCAAGCGCGGTATTCAGATTAAACTGGAATACACTACACCAAAAACTGTTACCTTTGAGTACGAACTGCCACTGGTCGAACTAATCCACAACTTTTTTGACGAGCTAAAAACGGTTTCCTCCGGCTATGCTAGCTTGGATTACGATTTTTTGGACTGGCGTGAAGTTAAAGTTGCCAAGCTAGATATTTTGGTACACGGTGAAATAGTTGAGCCCCTATCTCAAATTGTACTTAACCAACGAGCACACGAACTTGGCAAAAAAACCATTAACAAATTAAAAGACGTCATTCCGCGCCAACAATACAAAGTTGCACTACAGGCAGCAATCGGCGGCAAAATAGTTGCGCGTGCCGATATTCCCGCGATGCGCAAAGATGTGTTGGCAGGCATTTACGGTGGACACCGCGAGCGAAAAGACAAATTATTGGACAGGCAAAAAAAGGGCAAACAACAAATGAAACGGTTTGGTAAAGTGGATATTCCGCAAGAAGCGTTCAGAGCAGTACTCAGTGTTGATTAAATAATGCTACTAACTCTTTTTTGTGAAACTGCAACTACTCGCCTAACTCCGGCATTAACTTCCATGAGATGTTCAAATCCTGTTGTAACGCTGTTTAGAAAAGTTTTTGATTCTAATGTATAGCCTGAAATAAGCACCAACTCTGAAATCTGCTTTGTACCGTTAACGACATCGTGTACCACAACAATAAAAATTAGCAATTGAAAAGTAGAAATCAGAGATTGCAGCATAAACCAGGTTAAAAATCTATAATCCTCTATGCTTTTTTCGGTAGTTATTACCGACTTTGCTAGGCGATTTACTTTGTTGGTTAGGTTAAAGCTCGAAAAGTATTTTTCGCGCGCGCTGTCGTATGTTTCATAAATTTTGCCGTACCGAAAGGAAAATATGTAGGTCAAAAGTAAATACATTATTATCATAAGCATTTCAATGTAAAAAATTTTGGTGTCAATAAAATATAACAGTACTGGAATTGCAATAAACCCAACCACACCGGTAATACCATTATCAAGCATAAAAATCACAAAAGTTCTAAGAGAGCGAGTTAAATTGCGTACAGCCTGCAGAGTCCGTTTTCTTAGGTCATCAACCGGATCAAGCTTTACCATTAGTTCCTTTTGCATCTTGACTAACAAAACTTCATTATAAAAAGTAAGCCTGGTTTTTGAAGCAATTCGCAAAAAATGAGACAAAACTGCAACAGCAGTATAAGTTACAAAAATTTGCACAACTGCACTCACCGGCTCTGTATTTTCTAGTGCCGCAATACCTTGGGAAAAGATGTAAGTTAAAACAATTGTGGCAAAACTTTCGATCACCCTAATACCAAACCAAAACTTAATTTTCTGGGTTTTATATGATATGAAGATGTACCTTCTAAGCTGGGCAGTGTTCACAGTAATAGTATACAATTTTTACTCCATTCAACGTGTAATTGTATGTAGTTATCTGTATATGCTAACATTACTAAGTGCTGCCCATTACCAACTCAAAAGCAACTAACGGTAATGCGTATGGGTTTACATTAATAGAGCTTTTGATTGTAATCGTGATAATTGGGATCTTAGCTGGGATTGTGATTTCGGTCATTGATCCACGCACAACTCAAACAAAATCCCATTTTATTGTGACCAAAGCTAATGTAGAAAGGATTTGCTTGGCAGCTAATGCGTGTCGAAGCACTACTAACTATCCGGTGCTTGCAAACAATGCAGGTGATTGCGATACCTTCTTAGAGATTGGTGTGCTGGACCCAACACGCACAGGCATCGAACCCTATCGCGAAGCATTTCCAGATACCCACTCGTGGCCAATATCCGGATCAAATACATGGGGATTTTCTGGCGCAGTCTTTCTTGACAGCGATGGCAGCAATAACCCAACTGCAGGAGAACCGGCATGTAGATGGAGCTGTTACTATAATCCCAATGTTGGACAATTTGTGTTTGCTCTAGGCACACTTATTAATTCGGGCTCTCCATACAATACTACAATAAGCTCTGCTTGGACTGATAACTGTCCAATACCGTAGGTTTACTCTTGACACTTTTAGCACTCATGTTATATTAGTGATAAGTATGCTGACCGAGCGCCAAATTCAATTGCTAGAAGCAATAATAGAAGAATATCTCGCCAGTGCTGAACCTGTAGGCTCAAGCCTTATTGTAGAAAAATATAATGTGAAATGCTCACCTGCAACCGTCCGCAACGAAATGGCAGTACTCCTTGATCAAGGCTATCTACAAATGATGCACACCTCATCCGGCCGTGTTCCCACAACTACTGCGTACAAATTCTTTCTCACCGAACTCATGGAAGAAGAAAGTCTTGATGTTTTACAGGAAGTCGCCTTAAAACAACGGCTGTGGGGCAACCGGCATGAATTTAACAAAATGCTTAGGCAAGCTACTCTTGCGCTGGCTGAACTTACAAATGAACTAGCACTTATCACAACCGAGGACGGTATGGTGAGCCACGCCGGCACGGTAAACATTTTGGACAACAAGGAATTTTGGGATATTGAAGTTGCAAAAACAGCTTTACACTTACTTGACCGCTATGAACTGCTTGAAAAAATCTTGAGCAAAGCGGTTTTTGGTGAAGATGGCATGTCATACATTATGGGTGACGATATAGAATACGAAAAATTAAAAGACTGCGCATTTGTGGTCGCAAAATATGAGATTGGCAAAAGATCAGGCTACATTAGTGTTTTTGGGCCCTCCAGAATGAAGTATCAAAAAATAATTCCTGCAGTTCGGTACACAAAAAACCTTGTGGAAGAACTTGGTGGCTCATGGTAGGAGGCACATGGCAAAGAAAACAACAGACAAAGCAAATGAGCATACACAAGCACAAATAAAAGAACTTGAACATAACTGGAAGCGCGCCCTTGCGGACTACCAAAATTTACAAAAAAGAGTAGATGAAGAACGCATCGAACTTTTTAAATTTGCTAATCAAACGTTAATTTTGAAACTCTTGCCGGTGCTTGATAACCTTGAACAAGTAGCAAACCATGTGCAAGATGACGGCATTGAGCTTACACTCAAAACATTTAGACAAGTACTACAAGAAGAAGGAGTTATGGAAATTGAAACGCTAGGTAAGCAATTTGATTTGACTACAATGGACGCGATTGATGTAGTCAAAACAGAAAACGATCAGGATTCAGGTAAAGTAGTCGAAGTAATAGAAAAAGGCTACATGCTTAAAAATAAAATT
>CAYXGU010000041.1:4566-6382 GCA_964464645.1 uncultured Candidatus Saccharibacteria bacterium | reverse complement strand
TTTTTCGAGCTGATCGAGCTGATTTTTTAGTTCAACTTGTAGTTTAGAAATTGCAACGGCTTTTTTATCACCATCAAATTCGGTCACTACAAACGATGAGAAGTAAATAATAGATTCTAAGTTTCGTGGTGTAATTCCAAGAAGTAGCGCAAGTTTAGACGGTATACCTTTGAAAAACCATACATGCACAACCGGTGAAGCCAGTTTAATGTGTCCCATTCTTTCGCGCCTAACTCTAGAGGGTGCGACTTCAACGCCACACTTATCACAAATTACGCCTTTGTAGCGGTACCCTTTGTATTTTCCGCAGTAACACTGATAGTCTCGTGACGGACCAAAAATTCTTTCATCAAAAAGTCCCTCACGTTCGGGTCTAAATGTTCGATAATTAATGGTCTCAGGCTTGGTTACCTCACCATAAGACCAACCCAAAACATCATCCGATGATGCAAGATAAATGCGCAGGGCTTCAAAATCTTTTAGGTCAGCTAAATTTTTCATTCTTCGACTTCCTCCTCTTCAACTTCTTCTACTAATAAATCTTGCTCGCCTTCAACCACTAGCGTTTCTGCGGGCGTTGTATATTCAAACGGCGCATCGTCATCAATAGGTGATTGTGTTTCGCCAAGCGGCTCAATTCCAAGCGCAAGTCCATTTAACTCACGTACAAGTAGTTTGAATGATTCCGGTACATTTGATTCCGGGATTGGCTGACCTTGCAATATCGCCTGATATGCTTTTGTTCGCCCTAGCCAGTCATCTGATTTAATTGTTAACATTTCACGCAAAATATGGGCCGCACCATAAGATTCGAGTGCCCAAACTTCCATTTCACCAAATCTTTGCCCACCCATTTGCGATTTACCGCCAAGCGGCTGTTGTGTAATCAGCGAGTACGGGCCGGTTGCTCGTGCGTGCATTTTTTCTTCACTCATGTGTACGAGCTTTAAGACATAGGTTACGCCGACCACAACTTCGTCGTTAAAGTATTCGCCTGTGCGTCCGTCTATTAATTTTAGCTTTCCGCTTGTGGGGACGCCGGCTTTTACAAGTTCTTCGTCTATCTCTTTTTGTGGAACCGGTTCAAAGTTGCGCACTATGTATTTTTTGTTTAATTTTCTGCCCGCAAGCCCAAGAGGTGATTCAAGAATTTGCCCGACATTCATTCTCTTTAATACCGCTTCTGATGAAAAAATAACATCTATAGGCGTACCATCTTCAAGATGCGGCATGTCGGCTTCGGGAATAACTGCTGAAATTACACCTTTGTTACCGTGTCGCCCCGACAGTTTGTCTGCAACGTCAATTTTTTTCTGCTGGGCAACATATACAGTAATTTGTTCTAGTACACCGGTTGGTAAGTTATTATTTTCTTTTCGGTTAACGCGTTTTACTCCAATAACAAAACCGTGTTTACCGTGGGGCATGACAAGTGAGTTATCCCGTACTTCCTTAGCTTTTTCACCAAAAATTGCGCGGAGCAGTCGTTCCTCGGCTGAAAGCTCAACCTCACCCTTTGGTGCAACCTTTCCAACCAATACATCTCCACCCTTGACTTTTGAGCCGATTACAACAATGCCGTCTTCGCCAAGGTTGGCAAGCGCGTCTTCAGATAAGTTTGGAATGTCGGGAGTTATTTCTTCGGGCCCAAGCTTTGTTTCCATGACCGATACTTTGTAGTGGTTAATTTGAACCGACGTTAGCACATCATCTTTAATCAACCTATCAGAAATAATAATGCCGTCTTCATACTCAAAACCTTCCCAAATCATGTATGCGGTGAGCAAGTTTGTCCCAATAGCTATCTCTCCGCCTT
>CAYXGU010000041.1:0-4556 GCA_964464645.1 uncultured Candidatus Saccharibacteria bacterium | reverse complement strand
CAATTAAAATATCGCCCGCTTTAACTTTTTGGCCGGTTGATACTATTACTTTTTGGTTAATACTTGTGTATTGGTTTGACCGCACAAATTTTTTGGCAGCATATTCGGTTTCCTTTGTAGTTCCTTTATATTTTACCAATACTTTGTCAGCATCTGCATATGTCACAACGCCTTCACCTTCGGCAAAAACAACTACGTCGGCATTGCGCGCAATTGCTTTTTCTATACCGGTAGCAACAATTGGTGCCTCGGCTTTTATAAGCGGCACAGCCTGTGACATCTGCTGTGTACCCATGAGCGCACGTGAAATGTCGTCGTTTGGTAAAAATGGAATAAGACCGGCAACAATACCAACAGTTTGGCTAGGCACCAGCTCCATATATTGCGCAAGCGCAACATCACCCAAGAAAAAGTCACCGCCACGGCGCAAAGGTACTTGGTCTTGACTTATATAGCCATCTTTGTCACGGTCAACTGAACTATCTGTTATGAGTACTTTATCTTCATCATATGCCGCCAAATACACAACCTCATTTGTAACTTTTACCTTACCGCCGGCTGTTTTTTCAAGTTTTACATACGGAGTTTCTAAAAAGCCATATTCGTTTACTTTTGCAAATGTAGCCAAGTAGTTTATTAAACCAACATTTGGCCCTTCCGGCGTTCTAACGGGACAAATCTTTCCAAAAGATGAATAATGCACGTCACGCACCGACATGCTCGCCCGTTCACGTGACAATCCTCCGGGCCCTAATACTGATAATCTTCGCAAATGGTCAAGCGCGGTAAGCGGATTTTGCTGATCGTGGTGTTGCGACAGCTGACCGGTTGCAAAAAAGCTATGAATAGATGACGCTACGGTACGTTGTGAAATCAAAACCGAGGGTTCTGGGAGCACCTCTCGCGGTTGCAAACTCATACGTTCTTTAATGTTTCGTTCCATACGTAAAAAGCCAATGCGAATATCATCCTGCAACAGCTCGCCAACACTTCGCACTCTACGATTCGCTAAGTGGTCCGTATCACTTGGCTCTGCCAAGCCATTATTTATCTGGATCATGCGTGCGATGATTTTAATTAAATCTTCAAGTTGAAGTAATCTAAATTTAGGTTCATCGGGAAAATTAAGTTCAAGAATTTGATTTAATCTAAACCGACCTACTTTACCCAAACTGTAACGCCGATTGTTAAAAAAGATAGTTTCAACGTATGATTTAGCATTTTCAAGCACAAGCGGTTCACCCGGGCGTACTTTTTTGTAAATTTCCAAGATTGCTTCGTTATATGAACTGCTCGCATCCTTTGCAAGCGTATTTTCAATAAAACTAACTTCGGGGTTTGTATCAACCTCAGAAAAAGCCTGTAAAATTCGCTCGTCGCTATTTAGCCCAAAAAGTCTAAGCAACACTGTGACCGGCATTTTGCGGCGACGGTCAATTTTTACACTAATTACACCTGTTTTTGATGTTTCCATTTCAAGCCACACACCGTTTTTTGGCAAAATCTTTGCACTACTAAGTAATTGGCCCGTACTTGGGTGTACAGCTAAATTAAAAAGCACGCCCTCGGCGCGCTTTATTTGATTGATTACGGTTCTTTCTACTCCATTAATAATGAATGTTCCACTTTCAGTCATAAGCGGAATATCGCCCATGTATATTTTTTGAGTTTTTTTCTTATTTGCTACCGGATCGTTAATAGTTGCCGTAACATACCATGGAGCATCATAAGTACGCCCTTTGTACAAGGCGTCATCAATAGTAATATTGGCTTTATCAAACACGGGATCCGACAACGTAAGCACCCAACCACGTCCTGAATAGTCCTCTATTGTGCCCAGTTCCTCTAAAACCTCTGAAATGCCCTCGGCCTTAAGCCACTCATACGAAGCAGTTTGAATTTCAATTAAGTCGGGGAGATCCCTGAGCTGCTTTCTTTTTGAAAAATCGTGCCTCATTAAGCTTTTAAAAATTATTTATATTTAAGCGCTAGACAAGGCGAAAATTACCACATCAAACCACGCCTGTCAACTAGTTAATTTACTAATGAAAGGTACTTGTTGCGCTTAGAGCAAGAACCTATCATTTTTTATTTGATTAAAAGACTTCTACCTTGTCAAATGGCCAAAATCTAAAGGCCACTTTGCCAAGAATTCTGTCTTCGGTAATCACTCCAAAAGTGCGCGAGTCTGCTGATCGATTACGATTATCTCCAAGCACAAAGTACTCATTTTCTTCTAATTGAAGCGCGCGGCCCTCTTTGATAGTTTTCCCCTCGGTTGTGCATGTACTGGAATACAAGTATGGCTCAGCGATTTTAAACTTTTCGCCGGCGCGCGAAATATACACACTACAATCTAAAATCTTAATCGCATCACCCGGCAAGCCCACTATGCGCTTTACGTAATCAATGCCATCATTTCCCGGCGGGTGGAGTACCACAATATCCCCACGCGAAAAACCCGAAATATGCTTGGTTACCTTTTCTACCAAAATCCGCTCTCCAGAAAAAAATGTGGGCTCCATGCTTGCCCCGTATACAACCTCTGGCAAAGCTACAAACCAATAAATAAGCATTAAAATTAGAAATGACGCTAAGAATGTTTCTACTACTTCGTTTAACAATCCTTTTTTGGTTAGCTGGTCTGTCTGATTAGCCATGAAGTGTGATAATAGTAGCATTTTGTAAGCTAATCTGCCATCGAAATCAAAGTCACCAGCTCCGCCGGCGAATCAACTAAGTAGTCGGGCGCAAACCGCTCAAGTGCGTCTTTCGAATTAAACCCCCAAGTTACAGCCGCAACTCTAATTCCCGCTTCTTTTGAGGCTTCAATGTCCCGCACTTCATCGCCAACATAAAGTGTTTCGGCGGTTGCAAAATGGTGTTTTTTCATCAGCTTTTTTAGCACCTTGTGTTTGCCAAATAAACTTCTCTCTGAACATACAAACTTAAACATGGTTAAGCCGTTGGCCTCTAAAAACAAGCGCACATTTTTTTCCGAATTGCTAGTAACAATCCCAAGCACGTAACCGTTATCTACTAGCTCCGTTAACACCTCGTGCATTCCATCAAACATCTTTACAGAACCCATTTCTTTGCTCATCGCTTTTTGTGCGGTTTTAATTAGTTTTGGCAGTCTAAAAATGTTGATCTTAAATTCCGAAATTAAAGTTTTAACAGACAGATTGCGCAATTTCTGCACCTCTTCCGGTGTAATCTGATCCACACCGTAGGTTTTAGGATCGCGGTTGATTATGTTTACTATAGTATCCAACGTATCGGCAAGGGTACCATCAAAATCAAAGATCACGTTTTTCAGCATGTACTAATCTTAGCAGATGTATGCTACGCTTTTAGTGTGAAGAACGTGAAGGAGAAGGGTTTTACTATTATTGAAATACTCATTGTTATCGTAATTATTGGGATTTTGGCAGGTATTATTATTAGCGTAATTGACACCGGTGTCCAGCGGGCTAAGGCTTCTGATGCGGCTAGGACAGGAAATCTAAGAAAATTAATTGAAGGCATTACTTCTTATCAGATTGTAGAAGGCAGTTTTCCGGTTGATTCGGATGTTAATGGTAGCCCACTCGACGCCGGTGACGCAGATGCAGATAGACTGTCAACTTATTTGCAACAATGGCCAACCGACAGCACATATTATTACTCCGAACAAAATGGCATAGCCTTTCCCGGTACTCAATTTGCGTGCATTTCGGTCCCAATGGCAAAAACCGAAGACGCGCTTTTTTACAAGTTTGTCACACCAAACGTACCCTCGGATACAAATGCGCAGCTTAGGTGCGGATCAAAAATTGTGGAAAATTGTCAGAGTAGCTGCGCACCGGGAGGTGGCGTGTCACCACTTGATCTTAGTACGTGTACAACTCTTGAGGGTGAACCGTGTATAAACTAGCCTTTATATTGTGACGGACATTTTTTTTAGTTTACCAACGGAAAAAATGTTATTTCCCATGACATTTTTTTAGTTTACCAACGGAAAAAATGTTATTTCCCATGACATTTTTTATATTTCAGACCGCTTCCGCATGGACATAAGTCGTTTCTGCCAACCCTAGCTTCACCAGATTTAACCTGCTCTACCCTTAGACTTCTACCGGTATTGTCTACAACCTGTGGCGTTCTTGTACCACTCAAAGCGGCTTCGTCTCCAACGCCTGACTGCAGTTCACCGCTTTGATATGCCAGATCCTGACCTGCACCAGAACTACGCCCATTAAGTCGCGTATTTTGCTGGACGTTTACTTCTTTTAGTCGGGATAACCGCTCGCCAATAGTTTCATAAACTCGCCCAATCAAAATTTCAAACCGCTCGTGGCCTTCGCGCTTGTATTCAACTACTGGATCTTTTTGCGCGTACCCCCTAAGACCAATGCCATCCCGTACATGATCCATATCAACCAAGTGTTCCATCCATAACGGTACCGTTGTCGCGACCGGAGATCCACTTCGGCCGCGCCGACGACAACGACGTGGTGCTCGTGGCGGATGAGGTGTCGCGGCACCATGCGCGCATCTACCTGAGAAACGAACAG
>CAYXGU010000040.1:0-6508 GCA_964464645.1 uncultured Candidatus Saccharibacteria bacterium | reverse complement strand
CGGATATGTTAAGGGCCTGCTTAAGCTGCCCTAATTGTGTTTTTTGGCTTTCCATAGGCAAAAGTAGTATAGCAGAAGTCTTGGTGGCGGTATAAAGTGTTCTGAACTATAGGGTTGACAGTGTAGCTTGCAGGTGATAAAATATCCCCTGTATTATACTTGTAGATTGGCCGAATAGTAAAAGGAGAAAAAGATGCGAAAGTTTCCTTTTTCGCACCAAGCGCCTGCGGGCGCCTTTACCTTTTAATAGCAACAGGCGCCGGCGGCGCGGAGAGGCAGCAAAGGCCCATCTTGTCAACTAGCGTAAGCTAGTTGAGCTGGCACCTGCTGCCTCCCCAACAGCCAAAGACCCTTTGCGGGAGATAGCTACCAAGCTTTTCCCGCTCTGGGTCTTTTTTTATTTTTACATTTTTTAAAAATCCTACATTCATTCAACACAAGCCAATCCACATTACAACCTAGAACATTGACATAGCTCTATGTGAATGTTACCTTCTAATTAGACGCGCGTTGATGACTGGTTGCTTATCCCCACAAGGGAAAGGAGATTTTCAAATATGGAAGTGCGTGTGAATTTTAGTTCAGATCTCGGCCTGATCGGCGGCAATATCTGCCAAGGCCTGATCGGCGGTGGCGGGAAGTGCCAGTGCCGGCTCACCAGCACCATCGACAAGTAGCCCCTGACCGAACGGCGAAAACGTCGATTACAGCACAACCTGTGCGCCCCAACCTATTTGGAGCGTACAGGTTCTTTTTTCTAGTGGTTAATTTTCCAGCAAAACCAAAAACTACTCCACCAACACCTCAACCCCAAGCTCAATAGTGTCCCCCATGTTTAACTCATTCTCTAAAATTTTTCTGGCTAAATAAGACTCAACAGTATCGCTAATAACCCGCGCCATAGGCCTTGCACCCCACTCTTTGCTGTAGCCTTTGTGAATTATGCCCTCAATAAGTTCAGGTGTAAAAGTTACGGTAATTTTCTTGTCTTCGGCCATTTTTCGCACTTTTGCTAGCATTAAGTCCACAATTTTGCGCACTGACTCCATGCTAAGTGGTTTAAAGACAATAATGCCATCAAATCTGTTTAAAAATTCCGGCGCAAAGTGATTTCGCACTTCTTGCATAGCAACCTCGGTGAGTTCTTCGGCCGATGCCCCTTTGGCCGATGCGTCCTGAATTACTTTGGTACCCACGTTGCTGGTGGCAATAATCATGCTATTCGTAAAATCAGCGGTAACCCCGTTTGCATCCGTGAGTCTGCCGTCATCAAGCACCTGCAAAAAGGTAAGCAAAATGCTCGAATACGCATTTTCGATCTCATCAAGCAAAATTAGCGAAAACGGTTTACTGCGCACTTCATCTGTTAACTGCCCGCCAGAATTATCTTTTGAATCTCCCAACAGCCTTTTTATGCTGTCTTGTTCCTGATATTCACTCATGTCAAGTCTAATCATGGCGTGCTCATCACCAAAATAGGTCGCGGACAACGCCTTTGCAGTCTCGGTCTTACCAACTCCCGTAGTACCAACAAACAAAAAGCTGGCAATGGGCTTACCTTCGTCCCTTATACCCACACGTGCGCGGCGCAAGGCTTTACCAATTTGCGTAATTGCATGATCCTGCCCAATTACCCGCCGCATTAGTTCGGTTTCAATGGTTAGCAGTTTTTGAGCATCTTCTTCGGACACGTTTTCAACCGGTACATGGGTAACTTCAGAGATTTCCTGATCAATATCTTTGGATGTAATCATTTTTGTCGTGTTTGCTCCCTCAACACACGCCCTATCCAAAATGTCTATGGCTTTGTCGGGCAACACTCTTTCATGAATTAACTTTTCAGATAGTTTAATTACTTCTTTTAGTGCGGGAAAAGTAATAGTAACACCATATCTTTTTTCAAATTCACGGGCTTTAACTTGTAGGATTTCAAGTGTGCTTGCCGAACTAGATGGTTCGAGCTCAAGTATCTTAAAAAGCCGCGCGAATGACCCAACAGGTTCTAAATATTTACGGTAGTCTTTCATACTGGTTGAGCCAATAAATTGTGTACGCGAGTCTTCCAAATGTGGCTCAAGTAAAGTAAAGATGCTGGATGTGTCTTCACTTGCCGAACCCGTAACTAAGTTGTGAATCTCATCAAAAAATAAAATAATATCGCCCGAGCCTTTAACCTCATCCATAATGTTGTTTATTTTCTCGGCAATTTCCCCCGGCGATTTAGCCCCCGAAATAAGTGCAGCGGTGTCAAGCGCCACAATGCGCTTAAACTTTAGCGCTTTAAACTCTGTACCATTTATCACTAAATGTGCAAGCCCTTTCACAATGGTTGTTTTCCCTGAACCCGGCTCGCCTAAAAGCAAGACATTTTCATTTGAGCTACTTAGCAAACCTGCGATTTCTGCTATTTCCTTGTGTCGGCCGACAACATCTTCAACCAACCCTTTTTGCGCAAGCCGCGTATAATCGGTAGAAACAGAGTCAAGCAGTGGCGTCACCCTACCCGTTAATCCCTTACCAATACCTCCCATATCCAACAGTGCATAGTCCTCTTGCCACACAAATAATGAATCAAGTCGCGTTCGCTCTGTTACCAGCCACATAACTGTATTCTCACAGTCTTCAAAAGTAGCTCCAAAAGTGTTTAGGAGCGAATCCTTGTTTGGTAACACGGACAGCACAGCTAAAAACAAATGTTCGAGTTCAACATATTTTGAATTTTGGCCCTTTGCAAACTGATGAGCATTTTTGGCAATCTTGTCGGTTCTTAACGCAAAGGAAGAGACCTCCTTTGAAAAATTTTCTTCATGAATTTCAAGCTTTATCAACAAATATGTTATTTGCTGCTCGGAAAAAAACTTTGGCACAACCTTTGCCCGCGACACAAAAAGTTTGTAATACTCTAAAGCATTTCTTCTAAAGCATTTTGTAAGTTCAAACTCTGCAACTTGTGCCACCTTTTTTTCAGGTGTGTTTTTAGTTGCATGTATAAATAAACCAAGTATAGCCGGAAGATATGCAAGTAGAAGTAATGCGTTTTCGTATACCAAAAAAACAGGCAACAGGTACCACAGCAATGGTATGACAAACAGCACACTTGCTGTTAAAACTAACAGCACAAACCCAAAAACTACCTCGACAAGTCTTACAACAAGCCCAACTATTCTGCCAACCACTGAATAGTCACCAAATAACGGTGTAAAGAGTAGACGTAAATTAAGTCCAAAAGAGGCACGATAGTTTATTAGCACGACAACTCTTTTGGCAACTGTGAACAGCCGTTTTGGATACAACCAAAACACCCATTTCACAAAGTGGGCAGGATTCATGCCTTAATGGTAGCATAAATTGCCCTCCCTACTAGTACACCGGCCGGTGCATAAAACAGCCCGCCAAACGCTAAGGGATTTAGTAAATACCCGATTTTTGGAATTGTGCCATATACTTTTCCGCTAATTTCGGTTTGCGTCACCGGATCTTTGTCTAAAAACTCGTTTGCATCTCCTTTTGTGTAAAACAAGCTGCCGTTAGCGTAGTGTTCAAGTTTTACAATACGATGCGTCACAAAGTTTCCCGGATATGCACTTTGCTTAAAAGTAATTACATCTTCCAACGCATAGTTGGGCTGGGGTACAACAAGTATTAAATCATGTGTGTTTATCTGTGGTGCCATTGAACCTGATGTCACCAGCAGTAACTGTACAATACCAAGCTTTGTGAATGCAACTACGCAACACAGAATTAACACAGGTATAAGTAGCACTAAATTTTTAACTGCCATATGATTTAGACTGGCCTTTGCCACCCGGGTTTGGCAAAGTACCAAAAGTACCCTACAAATCTAGCCCAACCGAATCAAACTCAAAATCAAACGTGCCGGTTGCACCCTGCTTTGATTCCGGCAAAGTAGTGGTAGAAAATCTTAGTACAAAACCTCTTACCTCACCTGACTCTATTTGGTCAAGTGCAAATCCTACTGTTTTCCACTTAATTATTGTGTCTTTACCATACGAGGTACCCAGCTCACCGGCATCTACAAGCCCATTGTTATTAGCATCGGCCCACTCAATTGGTTCAACATAAATATTTTCCCGAATACTTTCCGGATCATTTACTGTTTCGTAACTTGCGTTTGTACTTAGCACAAGCGTACCGGCTGAATTGTTGTAAATTTTCACCGGATAATCCTGCTCCCAGTTTGGTGCCAAATTAGTAAAGGTTGGGCCTCCCAGATCATCGGCCAAATTTTCTGTGTTAGTACCGCCTGCCACGTCTACTAACAACTTAATATCCGCACTTCCAACCGAAAAGCTGGCTCCAAGAATTTTAGCGGTATCGCTAAAAGCAGCAAAAGTAACTCCAACAACAAGTGTTAACAAAAATACAAAAGTCGCGTAGGTTAATAGTAACTTTTTCACTTAATCACCTCCCTTCGCAGGTAATATTCCAAGCGCTTTAACACTACAAAATGTATCATCACACACTATCACGTGATCAAGCAGTGTAATCCCAATGGTCTGGCCGGCAGCAGCAACCAGATGCGTAATCTCAATATCTTCGGCACTGGGCATCGGATCAAGTGATGGATGATTATGCACCAGCACAATACTGACGGCACCCTTTATAAGCGCGATCCTAAACAACTCGCGTCTACTCACAATTGTTTCCCTAAGTGTGCCAACTGACAACAAATCTTTTGACAACAATCTGTGCTTTAAATCTAAACTGAGTAAATATAAGTGTTCTTTTTGTTTACCAAACAAATCCTTTCGCATCAGCTCAAAAACATCACCGGGTCTGGATAATTTTACTGCCAAAGCTGACTTGGTCATGGCCATCCTAAGCGAGATTTCGCACATTGCTTTTATGCTCGTAGCTTTTGCCATGCCAACATCCTCGATCTGCATAAGCTGGGTTAAGTCCGCAGAAGCAAGGCCTCTAATTCCCCCAAACTCCTTTAGCAATGAATACGACAAATCCAGTACAGAGTTATGCTCACTACCCGACCTTAAAACTAGTGCTAACAACTCTGCATCAGTAAGGGACGCGGCTCCATTTAAAATTAGTCTTTCACGTGGACGATCTTTAAATTCCAAATCGGCTAATTTAATTCTTTGGAGCATGTTATTCAATATAGGTTATTGCAATATCTGTTGCAATAACTTATGATCTAGCTACACTAGTTTTACTTGCCCATGCCAAACGAAGTTGGAAATAAGATTAAAAAAATTAGGCTTAGTTCAAACCTTTCGCAAAAAAGGTTTGGAAGCAAGCTGGGTATATCGGAAAAAACTGTTTCGGCTTATGAAACAGGAAAAATAATCCCCTCGTATAAAGTATTACAGTCAATTTCAGAAGTCTACGAAGTAAATATTTTAAGTGTTCCTACTCAGCACAAGGCCAAGATACAAGATAATCTAGCAAAGATAGAACACATGCTAAATGAAATGAAGCAAATTTTATCGCTTTGAGTACTGCGGTCGTTTGCGGGCTTTTTTCAAAAACGGCTTCTTGCGTTCAACCATGCGTGAATCCCTTGTAAGAAATCCCTGTCTGTGAAGTGCAAGTGAAAATTCCTCGTTTAGCTTTGCTAATGCGTGCGAAACCCCATGTACAACAGCCCCAAGTTGCGCAGACTTTCCTGAGCCATAAACCTTGATTGTCGCATTATACGACGCTTCCGGATGAGATACACCCACTGCATGAAAGGGTTTTTGCCAAGTAATCTGGTCGCTTTCGTTTGGAAAGTAATCTTTTAAGGATTTTTCGTTAATTTCAAACTTGCCCTTGCCCTCATATAAGAATACGCGTGCAACTGCAGTTTTTCTTCTTCCTGTACCTGTTACAAGTTTTTGCTTTGCTTCTGCCATTTATTCTTGTCCTTTGTGCGGGTGTTCTTCGCCGGCATAAATATATAAATTTTTCATCCGTTCTTTTAACAATTTATTCTTTGGCAACATACCTTTTACCGCGAGTCTAAGAGCATCGGTTGGTTTTGTATTCATTTTATCTCTAAGCGTTTGCTCTTTAATGCCACCCGGAAAGCCTGTGTGCCAATAGTACTTCTTTTTGTCTTCTTTGCCGCCGGTAACGACAATTTTTTTGGCGTTGGTCACAACCACCTTATCGCCCATATTCATTGTAGTTGTGTATACTGCTTTGTTTTTGCCTGCAAGCACCTTTGCAATATTTGCAGCTAACCTTCCCAAGACCTGACCGTCAGCATCAACAAAATGCCATTCTCTTTTTACATCGGTAGGTTTTGGTGAGTAAGTTTTTGCAAGCATTATTCGGCTTTAGCCCTTTCTTTTTTTGGCGCAGCTTTAGTAGATTTAGTAACCTGTGCTTTGCTTTTTGACTCACTCTTTGCAGTTTTTGTAGGTGCGGCGACTGTCGGTCCAACTACCCACTCCAATCGAGCCATGGGCGCTACATCTCCAACCCTAAAGCCAAGTTTTTTAATGCGTGTATAACCGCCGGCGCGTGTTTCGAATCTTTTTGCAATATC
>CAYXGU010000039.1:0-6550 GCA_964464645.1 uncultured Candidatus Saccharibacteria bacterium | reverse complement strand
TGAATCACATTCTCATCAAGATCAAGTGCAGTTGCAACATAATAATCGTTTGTGGGGGAAATGGTTGGTTCTAAAATAAATTTAACTCCACGGTCTTTTAGTTTGTTATAAATCTCGCTTACACTGTCTACATCAAATCCGGGCATAAATCGATATTTATCTTTATTCTTTCCTTTGACGCCGTCATGCGCCCCTATCCAAAATAAAAATGGAGAAGTTCCCACTTTAAATGTGACTCCGGTATCGTTGGGTAAAGTAAGCTCGGATACGACTTCTAACTCTAAGACATCACGGTACCAATTGGCCAACTCACGGTAATTTTCGGACCAGATGCAAAGGGATTCCATGCTTTTTATTAACATAGTGAATTGATAATAGCATTAACCTGCCTGCAATGCAGGCCCGCCCCAGTCTCCTAGTAGTGCAACGTTTGCCAAAATACCGACTATAAAAAAAGCAGATATCCCCAGTGCCGGCAAACAAAACCTAAAGTATTGAGTCCTCCAGGGCTTTGGGAAAAAACTGTAAAACAAGGCAAATACACCAATTGCAGATATAAACATCAGAAATGCGACTGGAAAAGAAATATCAACAGCAAAAATTATTTGGACTGTCCAATTTAACGTACTGAGTACGTATACCGGACGTGTTGCTAATACTAGTCTGGAACTATTCGTGTTTACAGTATAAAGTTAGCACGCTACTTTTGATATAATCTAGGCATGTCCAAAAACCCCATTCTTAATGCGCTAAGCGCTTCGGCATATATTATTCTGGTTGTCTCGGTCATGACATTTATAACTCAACCACTAAGAGACAAGCCTGATACATATTTTGCACCGGTTGTTTTTTTGTCTGTGTTAACACTCTCTGTTGCAGTAATGGCTTTTTTGTTTTTTTATCAGCCGCTTATGTTATTTATTGATGGGAAAAAGAAAGAAGCAGTTAATTTATTTGTTAGAACTGTTGGTGCCTTTGCAGTTATTACTGCCGTGGCGCTGGCTCTGCTTTTTTCTGGGCTTGTTTAGAATTACAAGAAAATTCTAGCTTCAACCTCGGCCATATTTGTGAATTTGTTAAAATGACGGTATGGCTACAGAAAAGATTTCAGGAGGTGTTGTACACAACATGCCCGCCGATTTACACACAGCTTTGATCTCCGACGCAAAAGCCCTTGCAGTTTGGGAAAGCCTTACACCACTTGCGCACAATGAGTGGATATGCTGGGTTACCTTTGTAAAAAAAGCAGAGACACGAAAAGCGCATGTCAAAAGAACTATTGCCGACCTCAAAAAGGGCAAACGCCGGCCATGTTGCTGGATAGGGTGTATTCATCGCACCGATAAAGCACTAAGTCCGTCGGTTAAGGCGATCCTGGCACGAAACTAGTCACCAAGGATTTTATACAACGCAATCCCCACTGCAACCGACAGGTTTAGGCTATCAATTTTTGTGCTCTGAGGAATTACCACGCTTGTGCCGATATTTGCGTAACTGTCATCTAGGCCGTCTGCCTCGCTACCGAAGATCAGGGCAAACGGTGCTTTAAAAACTGTGGTACTCAAGGCGGTTTTTCCGGCGGTCATAAATGGGTAGTTATTGTATGTATAGATTTTGTGATAATCTGAAAAGCTAGCAAAATATTGAAAATTTACTTGAAAAATCGCGCCCATCGAGGCCCTAACCGCTTTTGGATCAAAAATATCAGCAGCGGGCTTGATTATTACTAGATTGTCTATGTTAAAACCCAACATAGTTCTGCAAATAGTGCCCAAGTTGCCCATATCTTTTATACCGACCAACACGACGTGATTTTTACCAAAGAGAACTTTGCTTTCATACTTTCTAAAAACCCCAACAGCATAGCAATTGTCCTTGCCTGCCAGCCTGGCTATGAATCTATCTGCTACCTCAGTCCTAATATTTAGCTTTTCGCACAGCCTTTTTATTTTTAGCACACCTTTGTTACTTGAGCCCTGCGAACTCACAAGCACTTTCAAGACGGTGTGTGGTTGATGTGCGAGAAGTTCTAAAGTTGGAAAGACTCCCAGCGCATAAGAGCGGTCGGCAGATTTTTTATATGGTTTGAGTTTGCTGGTGGGGTTCATTCTAGGTATTGAATCATAGTATTAACGTCTTATCAATGTTGACCAACAAGATACAGTTTAGTACAGTTTCGATATGAACATAAAATCTCAAACACTCATCATTGCAACTAAAGATAACGACGAAGCCATGTCTAAGTTTTACACGGAAATTCTGGGGGCCACCACAAATGAGGTTGGCGGGCACATACTTGGCGGTTTTGAACTTTACTTTGACAGACACAGCAAGGCGGCCGCACAAGCTTTAGAACCCTTTAGAATAATGCCCACTTTTAACGTAGATGACATTCAAAAAACCTATGAGGAACTAACAGAAAAAGGTGTTGAATTTATTAAAGCCCCGGCAGCAGAAGAATGGGGTGGGTGGTTTGCCACTTTTAAAGATCCGGATGGAAACTATCTGCAAATTTTTGAGATGCCGGAAGCACATTAGCTACTGAAAAGTTTTCAATGGCCCAGGTTTCAAAAACTGGCGGCATGCAGCTAAATACCCCATAGAATTTACTTTTTGTCAAACTTGATTTAAAATAACCCACATTAACAATCTTGAGTGTAGTGATTGGCTGCAGTAACAAGGAGATTTGACTATGGATACACCGGTACTAAATCATGTGTCTGTGCGGATAGTAGGCTACATTGGCCTTGCAGTGCAATTGTTTGAAGCATTGGGTTGGATCTTGGAAGTTGGGCGGAATCCCACATGGGAGACGGGAGAATCAGTGTTTTTACACCATCCAGATGGCGGTGTCTATTTGCAACTGACCGTCGAAGGTGCGGGGTTTCCTGGCGATCCCACCGATGCTTTTCATATCGCCCTTTCTTGCGACGATGTTGCGGCTACCTTAGCCGTAATCCAGAAATGGTGTGGTGGTTTTGTAATCCCGGTATTTGTTGAAGAATTGGGTGGCGGCAAGATGATGATATCTATCCCCGATCTCCTATACGGAGCAATCGAACTTGTAAATATGAAATAGGGACGAATGAGAATACTCTGCCCGTAGTCAAGAGTAAGGAATCTCTGCTCAAAAGGCGGTATCTAAGTCGTTAACAAGCGATAACAGGTACTGCCTTTGTATTTCTGCAAATAATTCATGGAGCTTACTAGAACCTCATATCAAATCGATAAGATATAATTACACCAATGACCTTACCAACACACCTACTAGACCTTGCAAAAACCCCACTAGGAGATCTAATTGCAGGCATGGCATTCGGAACACCTCTGTCAAACCTACTTCCCGTTAAGAGAATAAAAGAAACAAACAAAGTCGTGGCTTATTGGCACCCCAAACCATTCTGGGAAAAACATATACTCCTAATACCAAAAAAGGCTATTAAAAACCTAACAACTTACACAGCAGAATATTACTCCAACAGTTAAGAACTATATAAAGTTGCAAAGGAAATTGTAGAGTCGTTCGGGTGGGACAAAACCGAATATACACTCCTTACTAACGGGGGCAACAGACAAGAAGTTAATCAGCTCCACTTTCACTTAAGTAGTGGAAAACAGCTATGAACAGCAATGCCGAGTTTTTAGAATTAATCGGAATCTGTGGGGGTAATCTAACAATGTATAATATACTGAGGCAATGAGTACCATTAAAATTGTGCACAAAACAGGCTTTTATAACTCTCAGGACATTAAAAGTAAGCTGGCTGATTTTGATTTCAACTACCATGAGCTTGACTCAATAACAGAAACAGACTTAGCAACACTGCTAAACAAGTCCACTATCCTAATGCTAAACAGAGATGTCGTTGGTAACCTTACATCAACATTCTACAACACACTCAAAGAAAATAACTCGCCCCTAAAGCTGATGGCTATCGACTATACCGGCACGGAATGGACTTCTCCGGAATTAGCAAAAGCTGCGGGAATTCAAATATCCAATGTCCCAAGCTACTCAACCAGGGCTGTGGCCGAGTTTACTGTAGCAACAATCTTGATGATTTTGAAAAAACTGCACGCGTACGACCTAACCAAAAACAAAACCGCATCTTTAAAGTTTCTGCAAAATGAGGATATAAGTGGAAAAACACTGGGTATTATTGGGTTGGGAAAAATAGGCACTGAGGTGGCAAAAATTATTGGTGGTTTTGAGCTAACTGTGCTTGGTTGGAACCGTACTGCAAAAGATGTGGATGGTGTAAAAATGATCGACCTTGAAAAGCTGGTTGCAGAGTCCGATATTATTACAATACATCTGGCAACTAACGATCAGACCAGAGACTTAATTACATATAATTTACTTAAACGTTCAACCAAACAACCGTACTTATTTAATCATACATCGGATAATCTACTTGACGAACAAATGGTACTGCAACTTTTAAACGAGGGTGTAATTAAATGCTACGTAAACAGCAGATCGTACATAAAAAGTGCGGAACTGCTAGAACACCCAAACTGCATCAGTGTCCCACATCAGGGCTGGTTTACAGCGCAGTCATTAGAAAACTTGGAGAATACATGGATCGAAAACGCAACTTCTGCTGCAAATGGAAAGTATATCAATCTGGTGTAGGTTGATATAATCCCTTTGTGACACTACCGATAAGAAATAACTTGATAATCGAACTGCATGTACCGGACCTGCAAGTTGTAAAGGACTTCTACTCAAAACTGGGCTTTGCAGTAAAAGCGGATGACGACGTGAATAGCAAAGATTTGGGTTATTTGACCATGCTTAGAAAAGATCCTATTGGAAACACACTGATCAATTTTTATGGTGGTGATGACCGAGTCTATAACCAGTCATATTTTAAAAACTTTCCTAAAGACACAAAAAGAGGCTATGCCACAGAGGTAACGATTCCTGTCTCGGATATTGACACTCTGTACAGCACCGTCTTGGCATCACTTAAAAAATATGTGGTAAGAGAGTTAACAGAAACACGAGATCATGAGTTTAGTTGGAAGGATTTTAGAATGGAGGATCCCTTTGGCTTTTATATACGGTTTACTGAACTGTTGGACTGGGGTCAGGAATAACAGAGTAAAAAGCACTTCACGGAGTCATAAACTGCAAACAATTTCCTTCCGGGTCTAAAAAGGTGCAAACATATTTTTCTATCTCATTGCCTCTTGTTGGTGGAGTTACCATTGGTTCCTGAATAATTTCAACATCCTCTCTCTTCTTTATTTTTTCATACCACGCATGCACATCATCAACATACAAGTTAAACATGTGTCGTAGTGGTTCTGTGTTTTTACCTTTGATTTTCGAATGTTTGCCGATCCAAATTAACAGGCCGGTGTCTCCAACCTTAAAAGCATAACCATAATCATCCGGGAGTTCTAATTTTAGTGCCGGTTCTAGCTCTAACACCTCTTTGTAAAATTTTTGGAGTTTGTCCGGGTTTTCTGACCATATTAAGATGCGGTAGCTGGTTATTTTTTGCATGTGTTGATTGTAGCAAATGGGTATAAGGTGGGGTTGGTTTGTGGATTTTGTGTGTAGTGACGTTGACTACATCTCGATACTATAAGTTACTTTATATGAAAATTGTGGTAAAATGGCGTCATTATTGGCAGCCCAATGAGAGGTTGAGATGAACAGAAACCCCGCCCTTGGAAGGCGGAATTGTGTATCCCCACGTGACCTGGACGACTTGATCGGGTGCATGTTTTGGACGTGCATTTTGACATTACTAGTCGTCGGTGTATTTCTGTTATTAGTGATTGGTCTGATAGTGGGCGTGGCGACTTTGTTGTAGGCCACCCACAAGAAACGAGCCTGTTGGTGACGCGGATTCCACCGCAGGCTCGTTTCCTCTTTTTTTAATTACTTTGTTTGGGCTTCCCTGCAAAAGACTGTTTGTTTACAGACTCAACACCTCAAGACAGCAATCCCACAAACTAACTGAACCTTCAAAGCTCTCTTTCAAAATACACCTCGGCGTCTTTAAGCCCAAGCTTTTTATAAAAGCCTACTGCCGTTGTGTTTTGCACAAGTACACCAACTCGTATTCGCCTAGCACCTTTTCTTTTTGCATCCCGCACAAACTCTTCAACTAATTTTCTGCCAATACCTTTAGCTCTGTACCCCTCTAACACAAACATATTTTCAATCTCGGCAATTGGATTTGCTGTCCTAAACGAATATGTATCTAGAAATCCGCATATATAACCAACGCATTCAGAGTTTTGTTCTGCTACTGTTACAATGCCGGAATCGGTGTTAATTCTAGTTAAAAAGTAATTTTTCCCATTTTCTGAATATGCCCATTCAAGGTTGTATGAGCCATTAAAACGGTGTTCAAACTCAAAAAGCTGTTTATTGAAGCTCTGGACAACTTGTAAGTCATCGGTCGTTGCTGGCCTGATGAGAACGTTATTACTTAGCATGTTATGAGTATAACTCCGCAGTGTGTTTTCCAACACTACATCACATACAGATTAAATTACGCACAACAAAAAAGAATGTGGTATTTAGTCA
>CAYXGU010000038.1:0-7009 GCA_964464645.1 uncultured Candidatus Saccharibacteria bacterium | reverse complement strand
AAATAAATCATGAGAGTTGCTCTTTTCTAGAGACGGGAGATAGCCACTGCCCCGTGCTACCTCCCGGCTCAAACTAACTATTAGTCGATGAGCTCCGCCTTGACCACAAACCTGTTATCGTAAGTGCCAAGTGCAGGCTGCCACACACCACCGCAAGTAATTAACGTTAATTCCGACTTATCCTCTACCTCATTTAATATTTTTAGTCTTTCAGGATCATGGATGTTAACGTAGAAAAATTCAGTGACTCTGTAGGTATACTCCCTACCGTAATCATCAATTAAAACAACTGTATCATCTGTCATTATATTTTTCAACTCCCAAAATGCGGCCGGCGCGCCGGTTGAAGTATCGTAATGTGCATTAATTATAATATTACCCGGCTCCCCAGGTTTTGCAGCCCTTTTGTACCATCCGCCTTCATTCCAGTTTTGAGGTGTTTCCATTTGCCCGGTTGCGGAAACCCCCACATTTACCAATTTGATATCCATATTAAGTCTGACGATCTTCAATCTGTCTGGGGTAGTAAAAATCGGTTCCAGTTGTTTTTGAAATGTTGAAGGCTCTTCTACAACTTGTGCGGCCTCAGTGGTCTGTGGTTGAGTACCCAAAATACTCGAACTACTTATAAAAACTGCTAAAACAACTGCAAATATGGTGGCTGTAACTCCTACTACAATACGTTTTTTTCTGTTATTGGAAATAGTTGAAAGCTTTTGTTTCATATAATGGGTGTATGGGCACCATAAGGCGTTGTTTGTTGCGTACAACTTTCACACACGCCAATTGCATCCGCTTGACGCAATATAGAATAGTCGCGTAAGGGAAACCCAAACCCAACTATTCTACACTGCGCCCAACAGTATATTTATGGGCATTTGGGCAAAATGATGGGCAAATAAGCAAAGTGCAAGCGGGCCCCGGTAGTAAATACCAAGGCCCCCTGTGCAAGTGTTCTAACTTAAGCCTTTCTACGAATAAAGGCTCCGGCAGTGATAGAGCTTAAGCCGGTTAAAGCAAGCGCAAGTGTTGCGCCGGCACCGGTTTCAGGAAGCTCAGTGACTTCAGCGTCACCATAGCAAACTGTCGCGGTATCACTTCCTTCAAAGTCACCGTCATAGCTAACTTCTACTTTGTTTACAACACACTTTTCGAAGTTCTCTCTGTCGAATTCATCTTCGTCAATCTGGGCTTTTATCTTGAATTCCTTGGTTTCCCCGGGTTCAAAATCATCCCAGTACTCGGTTAGATCTCCGCTGACTTTTTCCATTTCATCCGGAAGAAAATCTTCCATCTTCATGTTGTCAACTTCAATGTCACCTACGTTTTTAACTCTGATTCTAAATTCAACAATATCGTCAGCCTCAACGTCTGTAACTTTATCTTCCCAGTCGTCGTCGCCTTCGATACGAACATCCTTATCAATCTCAAACGACTTGTTGTAGATGCAGGTCTGTCCCCCACCGTAAGTAGGTTCACAGTTTTCATCATACTCAACGTCATCTTTAGCATCGTCGTCACTGTCATCAGACGATTTATAAATATCCGCTACGTTTGCAGGATCTTTTATATAATCATCTTTGGCCTGATTTTTGTTACCTCCCGTACCACTAGATGTGGTAAAGGCAGGCTTATCAACAGTCGAAACTTGCGCGTAAACAGCAGTAACATTTACAAAAAATGCTACTAAAGCAATAAGCGCAACAACAGCAACAATTCTTTTACGCATAGTTTTTATCATAGCAATGTGCCTTTTGGACAGGTTTGGCAGTTAATTTGAAACGGTTTAGGCTGCTAAATACGCTAATAAAAGGTACAGAGCAACTAAACAGGTAAATTGTACCCTATAACTGAGAGGTTGTCAAGGCTATGGGTTAATTGTTAAACTGCCTGCACCCGACCACTAAAAGTCGATAATTTACAACCTAACACACATTAGACACTAACTTCATCCACACCACCATAACAGCCTAAAAACCCGAACCCTCCAACACCCATCGCTTGTTAATGTATGAAAATGTGCTTACCATGATGTTATTCTTGCTCCGTCTGTCCAGGAGCATGAACTTATTCCACTTCGTGTGGATACTTAAAAAACGCTCTGTGGTTGTCGCTTGATAGTCGCTCCTCGTGGAGCGTTTTTTATTTATATTTGTAGTTTGAGCGGGCAATCCTAGTGTTTAGCCTACCTTGCAAGCTCACAAAACACCATTTTACCTGCACTAGTCTGAATCAATTTCGCAACAACTACATTTACCCGTGCCCCAACTTGCTCAGAAGCACCCGCAACAACAATCATAGTGCCATCTTCCAGATACCCGATTCCCTGTCCCTTTTCCTTACCCTTCTGCACTATTTCAACACTTAGCGGTTCGCCGGGAATAAACACGGGTTTTACAGCTTCGACCAAATCATTAATATTTAGCACCTTCACACCAGACACACCTGCAACTTTGTTTAGATTAAAATCAAGCGTCATAATGCCTATTTTGCATTCTTTACCTAGTTCAATTAGTTCTTTGTCGACTTCACTGTATTTTGGTTTTTGCCCCAGCACCATGACTTTTGAGGTTTTTTTAAGGTCTTTTATTAGGTCGAGCCCACGTCTGCCTTTTTTGCGTTTAATGTTATCTTCGTTATCGGCCATTAACTGAAGCTCGTTAATTACTGTTTTTGACACTATAAGCGGTGATGGTAAAAAACCGGTCTTTGCAATTTGCAAAATACGCCCATCCACTAAAACCGAGGTATCTAGTAGCACTCCGCCTTTAACCCGATCGTGCAGTTTTTGAGTGTTTTTCTTGGTGGCTTCTTTTTTGCGTTCTTTGCGTGCCGTTTCCATTCGTGCCATGTACTGATTCCAAAAATCACCTACCAGGCGTTGAACCGCTAACGAGATTACAGTTTCTAACCAGCCTTTTATGCGGTAAAAGTAGTCTGGCAGCAACAAAAAACCAATTATGCCTCCAATTACCCCAGCCAGAAATTCGCCCAGATATGGTATGCCAAACGCAGGGTATTCGCGAAAAAACGATCCACTTGCAATGTTATAGCCAACAACAAAAAACCCAATCCCAAGGCCTGCGCGAAATATTAAGTTTACATCTTCTTTCTTGTATAACTGCATTTTGTTTCTGCCTAAATTGCTTTTTTTATTGCCTCACGTACAAAATGGCTGTTGTGCGGCCCGACAACCGCTGGAAAGCCAAGCTTTTTAGCTTCCGCTATGCGCTTTTCTTCATTTACAACCCGCCTTATTTCGCCCAACAGCCCACATTCACCAAATGCAACTGTACCCTTTTTGAGTGGTTTGTCCAGCACCGAAGATGCAATTGCTAAGCATACAGCCAAATCGCATGCGTACTCGGTTACTTTAAAACCACCGGCAATGTTTAAATATACGTCTAAACTTGCAAGATCAAGCCCACAACGTTTTTCAAGAATAGCAATTAGCACTTGCAACCTATTTACGCTAAAACCACTTGTTGTTCTTCTTGGATAGCCGAATGCTGTGCGCGAGGTTAGTGCCTGAATTTCAAACAACAGCGGGCGATACCCTTCCATTACTACAGTAACGCAAGAGCCCGCAACCTGCTCAGACCTACTGTCTAAAAATACTTTAGATGGATTTTTGACTTCGATTAATCCTGTATCATTCATTTCGAATATTCCCACTTCTGATACCGGACCAAAGCGATTTTTGGTTGTTTTAAGGATTCTATATAAATGCTGGGTGTCGCCTTCAAGATACAACACTGTATCCACCAGATGTTCAAGTACCTTTGGGCCCGCGACTGTCCCGTCTTTTGTGACATGCCCAACCAAAATTACCGGAATGTTGCTGCTTTTTGCAAATTGCACAAGCTGTTGAGTACTTAAGCGTACTTGCCCAACCGACCCTGCAATCCCACTTAGTTCGCTGCTTGTTAATGTTTGTACCGAATCTACAATTACTAGCCCAATACTACTTTTACCTGTGCTTGCATCGAAAAGTGAGTCAACAACTGTGTGTACATTGTTTTCCGGCAGTACCAGCAGGTTTTTAGCGTCATAATTCATGCGGTGTGCGCGTAGTTTAATTTGCTCCGGGCTTTCTTCACCACACACATACAACACGTCTTTTTTGGCGGTCTTTGCAAGTTGGGTGAGTAGAGTGCTTTTCCCAACCCCGGGCTCGCCGGCCAGTAGAATTACTTGTCCCAGTACAAATCCCCCACCAAGCACGCGGTCAAATTCTGCCATGCCGCTTGTGGTTCTAACAAGTTGGCTGTGTTTTACGGTTGATAGGTAAAAAGGTTTGGCTGTTACACTTTTTTTTGCCCGCTCTGATCCACCCTGTACTACACTTTCAACAAGCGTGTTCCACTCCCCGCACTCGGGACATTGCCCCAACCACTTTGCGGTTTGGTATTCACAACTCTGACATACAAATATCGCTTTTGATTTTGGCATGACTCAATAATAACACTCTAACATCTATACGGAATTCTTTGTCTTTTTCTCTATCACAATTTCTTTATTACTAGCTTTGGTGTTAACTTTTGCAACAAGTTCCAAAATAGTGATGGGTTTTCGTTTCTTTTTTGTACCGGCGGTCAAAAGAAAATGGGCAACTTTATCTAGCAGTTCCCGTTCGACTGCACGGCGCAATTCGCGCGCGCCGTACTCCGTGGAGTATCCAACATCCAAAAGCCATTTTTTTACATCAGAGGTTACTTTTAGTTTTACACCCTGCTTTTTCAGTGTAACCAATACTTCTTTTAACAAGAGCTCCAAAATCTTTGTTTGTGCCTGTCTGGTTAATCTCTTAAAGACAATAACTTCATCAAATCTGTTGACCAATTCAGGCTTTAGGATTTTTTTTAAGTTTGCAATTAAATGGCTCTCGATTTTGGCATCAGTGCCTGTTTTTACGCTTTCAACAAAGCCAATTTCATGCCCATGTAAAATTTCGGTTCCAAGATTGCTGGTTAAGATCACAACGGCTTTTGAAAAATCATATGTATTTCCTTTTGCATCTGCAAGCTCGCCTTCTTCCATTATTTGCAATAGTACGTTAAGTACATCCGGATGCGCTTTTTCAATTTCGTCAAAGAGTACAACACTGTCAGGTACATTCTCGATTTTTTGTGTTAATTCTCCCCCATCACCGTAGCCAATATATCCGGGAGGCGCACCAACAAGCCGCGAAACAGTGTGCTTTTCGGCAAAGTCACTCATATCAAGCCGAATTAAATGATTTTTACTACTTGCACCGCCGGGAGCAAAAGCATATTTAGCAAGTACTTTTGCAAGTTCGGTTTTTCCTACCCCGGTTGGACCCAAAAACAAAAACGCACCAATCGGCCGTTTTTTCGATCTAAGTCCTAGTTTTGCTCTTACTAAAGCGTTAGCAACAGCATCAACCGCAACATCCTGCGAAATAATTTCCTCTTTTAGTTTGTGTGGTAAATCCAACAAGTGCTCTAGGTCGTCGGTTGTTAGTTCTTCTTTCTTCTCAACTTCTTTTGCAGACAATACTATTTCATCTTTTGAAAGCACAAGTGGTTTGCTAAATACCATTTTATCTTCAAACTGTGTTAACTTTTTGTCCACTTTGTCGATTCTTAATTTTGTCTTTTCGGCTACCTCATAGTCTTGCGCAGCAAGCTTCGCGTCAAGTTCAGAAAATAGGGTAACAGTCTCGTCAACTAGGTTTTTGTATTCACTTGGAACTTTACTTTTTTTCACAAGCAGGTTGGCACATGCCACATCCAACAAATCTATGCCTTTTTGAGGAAAACTAGTACCCGAAATCTCCTCATCTGCTGTCTTGTAAACTTGTTTTAGCACCTTTTCCGAAATTGTAACGTTATGAAACTCACCAAGGGTTTTTGCTTTAATAGCAAGTATTTCCATTGTTTTCTTCTCATCGGGCTCCGGAAGGTCAAGAATGCTAAAATTCTCTAAAATGTGCTCATTATCCATAATCACCTTGTCGTACACTCCCGTGTTCATGGTTGCAACAAAACTAATGCCTGACGATACAAAAACATCATTAAGCATCGGATATAGTATTGGAACTCCGACCCCTACTTGAGTGGCCACAAACAAGTTCTGAAAATTTTTGATACTTACAATTACTCTCTTGAGCCCACGCAGCTCTTCCTCAAGTGTCATCAGACTAAACTCAACTCCCC
Source organism: uncultured Candidatus Saccharibacteria bacterium (assembly GCA_964464645.1). Taxonomy (GTDB): domain Bacteria; phylum Patescibacteriota; class WWE3; order UBA101185; family UBA10185; genus CAYXGU01. Next base: position 830 of record CAYXGU010000038.1, on the reverse strand, counting down.
CCTTATTTGCAATACTCGACACAAAACTCATCAAGTCAAATTCAATTACCTGATACCCCGCAAGCAGTGGAGGTACATCAAGTGACGCAATTGTTCTTACAAGCAGTTTTACAAGTGTGTCTTTTCCAACCCCCGGTTCGCCTATTATTAGCGCGTTTGGGTTATCACGTTTTAAAAAGATGGATACAAGTCTATCTACTTCATCGCGGGTAACATACGGTTCTTGGTAATTGCCAAATACTTCCCTAGTTAGGTTTTTCCCATAGGTGTTTAGTAACACCGTGTCTTTTTTATCGCGCAAGATCAGCATTGCTTTTGGAAAAACACTTGTGCTGTGCAGATACTCTCGTACTTTGGAGAAATCTTTTGACTTGGTAAGACTAAGAAGTGCCAACAATAAGTGTTCGGTGCCTACATACGGGTGTTCGAGTCGTGAGGCTTGATAAAATGCTTCAACAACTAGCGCATCAAGTGCTGTTACTCCCCTTTTTATTTTAATATCGGGAAATTCTTTCAAAACCAGCCCACTTAACCCCGATGAGTTTACAAGTTTTACTAAAAGTTCCTGATTATCAACCGTATTTTGCCCAGCGAATTCTGCAATAATAGAAGTAGCTCTTTGGGTTAATCTATCCATTGGCATTTAGACCTGCTTAGTGCTAAGGGCGAGCTTTTGCTTTGCACCGTCAACATTTGTGACAATCGCCTCGATTTTTTGCCCAGGCTTTAACGGACCCGCAGCTTCTGACACATGAATCAGACCATCAAGCCCATTTTCAAGATTTACAAATGCGCCAAACGGTACAATTTTACTGACCTCTCCTTTTACC
>CAYXGU010000037.1:0-7058 GCA_964464645.1 uncultured Candidatus Saccharibacteria bacterium | reverse complement strand
TCGCCATCGCAGCTTCGATCACAACAGTCGGAACACCATCGATATCACCCTTTTGGCCTTCAACTGCCGGAAAAACCATTATGTCTGCCACCCTGTAATACTGCAGTACCATTTCATTAGGTGTGCCCTTGTTATTCCCATGCACAAGTACCGTATCCTGTACACCAAGCTCCTTAATCTGCACCAAAATTTTTTCATAATCCTCTCCAAACCCCACCAAATCAACCTGATGCTCAATACCTCTGTCTTTCAATATTTTGGAAGCTAACAGCATGTACTCGATACCCTTTTTCTCGGTAAACCGCGTCCCACCCATAAAAATTGCGAGTTTGTTGGGTCGCGGAATAGTAATTTCGCCACTGTATGCCTTGGCGGCGTCAAACCCATGATAAATTAAGTGAACCTTTCCACTGGCAGCAACTTTATTAGCCTGCCTTACAACTTCCTGGTAGGCATTACCATTGCATACGGTAATAAATTTAGCTTCCTTAGCTTTCACCGATATGAGACTACCGTCAACAAACACATCCTTGGCGTGCGCCGATAAACTAAAGGGCACATCAAGCATTTTTGCCGCCACCATCACAACTGTAGATGTATCTGACAAAAAATTAACATGAATGTGATCGGGTGAATATTTCGCAAACAGTTTTGCGTACGCAATGCCTTTAAAAAACTGCACCAGCCTTGCCCTGTGAAACCGCCCCAACACACTTAAGTCTGCGGCGGGATCATATTTTTCCCGCCGGGTCTGTAACAAATAAGGTGTGATGTCACTCCCGCGAATTAGCCCATGAGCACGTAAAACCTTTTTAGGATGGCGAAAAATATAGCCAAACAGCGCCTGTATACAAATGCCCACAGTTAACCGTTCAAACTTAGTGACAGCTTCGACTTCAGGAGTCATTTTGCCACTGCCCCGTGCCAATGCAAATACCGTTAGGTCCAGATGGCCAAATTCTACTAGTTTAGTCACTTCCCTGTTAATAAAAGTCTCGGATAGCTTTGGAAACTCGGGAACAAAATATAAAACTTTCATTTTTTACTCTTGTTACGCCTATTAAGTACAGCAAAAGTACCGTTTATATCGCCGATTTTTTCTGTACCGTTTGTTCTTTTGCCAATTGCAAAATAGGTAAAGCCTGCCTGTTCCAGTTCCCTTCGATTTAACATATTTCGCCCATCATAAATAGCTTTGTCTTTTAACCCTTTTAGGTCGGCAGGTGTAAGTGATCCAAATTCAGCCCACTCGGTAAGGATACACAGCGCATCTGCGCCCTTGAGCGCATCCATAACACTTTTTGCATAATAAACGTTATCGTTACCAAGCTCTGCTTTGGCGTTTTCCATGGCTGCCGGATCATATACTCGCACGCTTGCCCCATACCCACGCAAAAGCTGAATAATCTTAATTGCTGTAGACTCCCGTACGTCATCGGTATTGTACTTAAATGCCAACCCAAGACAAGTAAAAGTTTTGCCGGTTAGATTCTTGCCGTAACACGCCGTAATATTTCGCACATAATACTCTTTTTGCCGCTCATTAACTTCCATCACACCACGCAATAATTTAAAATCATAGGCCTGATCAGTTGATGTCCGATACAAAGCGGCGACATCTTTTGGAAAGCAACTTCCACCATATCCAGTGCTAGCGTGCAGCATTTTTGGCCCAATTCGGTTGTCAAGCCCCATCCCTTTTGCCACAACCTCAACATCTGCCCCCGACCGTTCACAAATTTGTGCCATCTCATTTATAAACGAAATCTTAGTGGCCAAAAAAGCATTAGAGGCGTATTTTATCAACTCAGCCGAGCGCAAATCTGCTTGTACAATTGGAGAGCCCAGATGCTCGTACAACTCCGACAAAATTTTTAGGGCTTTTTTTGACTCCGACCCAATAATAGTACGATCGGTTTTCTGCATATCCTCCACCGAAGAGCCCTCTCGCAAAAATTCCGGATTTGATGCAACATCAAACTTTACATCACCGGCGTGTTCGGCGATTATTTCCTGCACCCGTTCATTTGTACCAACCGGCACCGTACTTTTTGTCACAATTACTTTGTATGATTTAAGATTTTTCCCAATTTGCTCGGCAACTGCCCACACGGCGCTTAGATCAGCCCCGCCATGATCACCCTGTGGTGTACCAACACAAATAAACACGATTTCTGCGTTTTTTATACCTTCTGCTAAAGAAGTCGTAAACTTAAGCCTGCCGTTTTTTACGTTTTTAAGTACAATTTCGGCAAGTCCCGGCTCATAAATCGGCATTTCTCCTCGTTCAATTTTTTTAATTTTTGCAGCATCAATGTCAACACCATATACCTCATTGCCCCAGTCAGCAAAAATTGCAGCACCAACTAGCCCAACATATCCTGTTCCAATTACGCATAACTTTTTCATTTGTAGACTCCTTTCGCGTCATTAATACGTACTTTTAACACATCTCGCGCCATATTTATAGAATCTGACACTACATTTAAGCGCGTGGTTTTCACATAATTCCAAGTAACGGGCAGTGATTTTACCTTGTACCCAAGCTTTTTTGCCAAATACAGCACTTCGACATCAAATGCACCAAGATACGGTTTTGTCCTGACTTCAGCGGCAGCTCCGTAAATCTTGAGCATGCCAAAAATTTCTTTGGCAACATCGTGCTTAAATAGTTTAAATCCACATTGAGAATCTTTAATGCCTGGAAGGGCTGCTATCTGCACGACTAAGTTAAACACACGCCCCATCAAGTGGCGGTAAAAAGGTTCGTTCACTCTCACAGCACCGGTACCCTCGCGCGACGCGATCACAATATCGTAATCATGTTCTTTTATCCATAGCGCAAGTTTTTTTAGTTCAGAAATAGGTGTTGCAAGGTCTGCATCACACAAATAAATGTAACTACCCTCAGATGCCATAACACCGCTAGTAACAGTCGGGCCTTTTCCGCGATGTTGCTCATTTAACACTTTAATTTCGGGATTTAGTTTTGCGTAATCCTGGGCAAGATAAACTGTATTGTCGGTACTCCCGTCGTTAACAACAAGCACTTCAAAATTACTGCTGTACTCACGCATAAAGCCTAAAACGTTGGTTAACGTGCTTGTTATTTTATCTGCTTCGTTATACGCCGGTATAACAATTGAGTATTCAATCATGCTTAGCAGGTTTAGCCTGCTTCCAGATTATACGACTATACACTGTAAAATTCCAAATTAGGCCAAAGACTATACTTATAAACACTGCTGTATTGTACAAAATAAACGTATCCGCAAAAGTTGATACAACCCAGTGTACAAAAAAGTATCTAAAAACAATTGGTACAGCTGAAAACACAACATATAGTGCAAATTTTCGGATTTTTGCCCACAAGCTGTTAATTGCTCTGTCATTAAAAGACCAAAGATTATTGAGTGAAAAAGTTACCCCCATGGCTACAAGCGCCGCCGATGACGCCGCTACATTTGGTGGCATTGGTGTTAGCCGTAGTAAATTTGCTAACAAAATGTCGGTAACCAGACCAACCGACCCAACAGCCAAAAAACGAAAGAAACTTTTATTTCTGTTGTACCTAAGCAACAACACTACTTTTAACGAATCCAAAAAGTTGCCACGCTCCATTTTTGAATCACCTCGGTCGCGCAACCCAAATGCAATTGGCACTTCTGTGATTTTTGCGCCCAGACAATGCATTTTAAACAATAGATCCATTTTGTAGGCAAACCCGGTAGACATCACGGTCGAAAAATCTATCCTATCTAGAAACCCATGTACTCTCGTGGCTTTAAACCCCGACGTAAAATCATTAATCCCCCACATCCACAACACAATTTTTGAAAAGAGGTTACCTCCACGGCTTAGTAGCTTTCTGTAAAGCGCCCATTCTTTTGGAATACTGCCTCCTGCCACAAACCGGGATCCAATAACATAGTCGGCACCGTTATCAATTTCGACTAAAAACCGTTTAATATCCCGCGGATCATGTTGGTAGTCAGCATCCATTTCAACTACTACCTCCGCGTGCATTTCATGCATTGCATAATCAAATGCTTGTAGGTACGCGGCGCCCAGACCTCTTTTTGCGGTTTCGGTGAGTAGGTGCACAAATGGATATGATTTTGCTAATTCCGTAACTATTTTGCCGGTACCGTCAGGGGAATTGCCATCAACAACAAGTACATGACAATCGTGTGGAATACTTGAAAATTCCTGTGCAAGCTCAGGAATTAGTAACTTGATATTCTCGGACTCATTATAAGTTGGAATTACGACAACAACCTTCATACATTTTTAGAGCAGTAACCCAAAAACTACCAGCACAAACGCAAGTACCGACAATAAAATATACTCCATGACTATTTTCTCGGTCAACCTGCCTTCCAAGTGGTGATGTAAAATCCCCCACACTGAATAGAAAACTGCGCCACCTAAGACTATACTAATTTGGTAAGTTGGCTGGAATCGAAAGATATAAAATAACAAAACGGTTACAAAAAGACCAACCACAAGGGTAAAATAATGCAATACGTGGTGACTTGTGCTCATAGCCTAAATAATACTCTTAATTACAAAATTTTTCCCGGTGCAAGCACCAGCCAAACCCCAAGCATTAAGATGAATAAAAACGTAAAATGGGCAAAAGCGTGGCCGGTAAACTTGGGTATTGCTTTTTTGCGAGAATACCAAATATCAAGCGCGAACAGCCCTAATAAAAATGCTGTCATCCCAAGTAACAATGAGCTCGAGATTTGCGGTAGATCAAAGCGTGGAGTCGAAGATACAACAGCTAGCTCCGTTGCAGTGGTTGGAGTTGGTAAAGCCTGCGGTTGGATTTCTGTTGCCTCCTGCTGCACCTGCGGTAATGTTGAAGTTACAGGAACTTGTGCCGCAAGTGGAGCTGGAACCGGCGCCGGTGCTTGCACTGCCGGCGGAACAGAAGTATCGGCAACAGCGCTTGGCTGAGCAGTCTGGCCAAACATTTGGACAACAAGTGTAGTCTCGTATCCATCTAGCACACCATTTACAACTGCAAAGCCCACCTCGCTGTAATTTGAACTTAATAAATTATCTCGATGCGACGGCGACTCATACCATGCCGATACGACCGCGGACGAACTATTGAAATTTTTTGCCAAGTTTTCACCGGCATATGAATAGTTATAATTTTGGGCAACAATAAAATCCCACGGCTTAGTGCCGTCTGGTGCAATATGCGCCCAATAATTGTTTTTAAACATATGGTCTGCCTTTGCATACGCAGCATTCGTTAATTGCGGGTTTATTGTAAGGGGCTTAAGTCCTTGCTCAGCACGTTTTTTGTTAGTTTGACTAAGCAGTTCAGAAATATTTATATCTGAGGCATACCCCAACACACCCGGGGCTACTTTTGGCACTAATCTAAGTACACCAAACAACAACAAGACACCAAAAATGTACACTAAAAATGCGTTGTGTGACAAAAGAGTTGCACGCTTTTTGTGGTAAGCGTGCGGAACAAAGTGATGCATGAATTGGTATTTTTCTATTGGATTTGGAACAGTTGTGGGCTGTAATGGCATCTAGAGAATTATAACAGATGCGATCTTAAGCAAAATTTTCCAAGAGATAAGTCATACCTACAATTGTAATCAAATTTACCATAAAAAAACCCATAAAAACTGCCCAATGCGTTGCAGAAAAGCCGATCTCACCAAGCCTCCAAAGCAAAAAAGCAGACATTCCAATATTAAGAACTGTCCAAAGAATTATTAGTGTTAGAATCGGCGGCTGATATGTAGCCACTTCGCGAGCCTGCAAGGACAGGAAATAAAAAAAGGCGCCGAGCGTACCACCAAACGCAACAATGAACCATGGAATTGCAAATGGAACTAGAACTTTGTAATATCTGGTTTCACTAACCGACACAATTAGTATTGATAAGATAAAAAGAAGTGGCCAGAGGAAATTTATGAGACTTGGGATCACTACTAGATATTTGTTCTGAATTGCTTCCATATTAAATAACTTAATCCATTTTGCCATTAATTGTATTGATTGTATAGAGATATTTGAACTGATATTATGAAACACATGACAAAGGAGTACACCGACACTAAAACAACTAAATTTGGTCCCCACCTAACATTTGACGCTTACGGTTGTCCTCTTGAAAAACTTAGTAGCATGGAACTGTGCTTTGACGTACTTAATAAGCTGGCTGAATTGACAGAAATGAAGAGGATGACTGAGCCCTATGTTATTAAGGCGGACTCTAATGAAACACTTGGGGGTAAGGACCCTGGAGGATTCACAGGTTTCTTAGTCATACAAGAATCACACATTAGCATACACACCTTCGCAAGACGTGGATTTGTCACAATAGATATATATTCGTGTAAGGATTTTAAAACCGACGAAGCTATCTCATATCTTAAGGGAATCTTTGAGCCAAAGGATGTTGATATTACTAAGACAATGCGTGGACTTAAATACCCATTAGAAAATATTTACTAAAATATCCACCGCTAACATTAAAAGGTCTTGGACAGCCTTTTCCGTTTTCTACTTTTCCAAGATGTATTGTGAAATGCGTAACTTGCCAAAAGTGGTAGCACCGAAGTAGCTTCAGCAAAAACCATCTGCTCGTACAAAGTATCAACCTTACCCCACGATTGCGCCTCTCTTAAAGTTGAACTTGAACATGCACCGTCTCTTACATCTGCAACCGTAATTTGAATAGCATACTTGTGCATTGGAACTTCGTGCCCCAATTCCTCAGCACAAATTACAGTGTCTTGTATAAAGTTTTTCGGTGTGCCACCACCGATAATTAACATGCCTGTTTCCCCTGCATTTATTTTCAATTTGGTTAATTCTCTAAAGTCTTTAACCGAGTCAACGGAAACATGATTATCAGGATGTTCCTCCTGATGCAGCACTAACCCAAATCCAGCACTTGAATCGGAAAATGCAGGGCAAAATATTGGAACATCGTTTTCGAATGCAAGTTGTACAACCGACTCTGCTTTCTTTGCGGCACCATTTGCTAAGTATCTACCCATCTCTCTGATGAATTCACG
>CAYXGU010000036.1:4692-7104 GCA_964464645.1 uncultured Candidatus Saccharibacteria bacterium | reverse complement strand
ATGTATGGTAAAAAGAGCAAATGAAAAAAATAATAATATTGCCCATTATTATTGTTGCGGGGTTTACAGCTACCTATTTATACAAATCAAATCAACTTTCACCTATATTTAACCGAAATAGTATTTCAACGGTTATAGATAACGACAAGGGACAAGCACCCGAACCACCAAACCATCCGCTATCAATCGCTTACCTGAGAGCAGGGGAGTATCCTGGAAGCGAGTTGGTAATTGAGCAAACTTTATCACCAGGCAGTAACTACAGCAGATATATTGTGTCGTACAAATCCGAAGGCTTAAAACAATTTGCGCTTCTTACCGTTCCAACCGGCGAAAAGCCTCAAAACGGCTGGCCGGTAATTGTTTTTAATCACGGCTACATTCCGCCTGCAGAGTATGTAACAACCGAACGCTACATTGCATACACCGACGCATTTTCCCGCAACGGTTATATCTTACTAAGACCTGACTACCGGGGCCACGGTAATTCCGAGGGCGAGCCTGCCGGCGGGTATGGCTCTAATGCGTATACTATTGATGTGTTAAATGCTGTTGCATCCATAAAACAATATCCAGATGCGGATCCAACCAAAATTGGTATGTGGGGGCATTCGATGGGCGGACCAATTACGCTTGAAAACATGGTGGTAACAGATGATATTAAAGCCGGGGTAATTTGGGCAGGAGTTGTAGGGTCATACGAAGATTTGTTCTACAATTGGCATCGCAGAAACACACCCACACCACCAACAACCGCAGCTCCACAGCAAAACACCCGTGGCGGCGGCTGGCGGGCAACACTTACCGAGCAATACGGTGATCCGACCCAAAATCCTGATTTTTGGAACAGCCTGTCTGCAACCACGTACCTGCAGGACATTTCTGGCCCACTTCAGCTACACCACGGCACTGCTGATACCTCTGTGCCGGTTGCATTTTCGAAAAAGCTCCATGAGCGTATGCAAGCCGCCGGCAAGGAGTCGGAATTATTTGTATATCAGAGCGATGACCATAATTTGACTGCCAATCTAGGAGTTGCGCTTCAAAGATCAGTTGAGTTTTTTGACACACACCTAAAAAACTAACTTTCCAGGTAATCAACAACGGCAAGTAAAGCCAACGGGGGTAGCCAAGTAATGTATTGTGCAAATATAACGGGGTTAAAAACCGCAAACACCATAATTGACACAAACAAATAGGTTGATGCCGGAATTTTTTTTAGGAACAGCAGAGCCGCCGCCAGCACCGAGCTGACCACTAACGGCACTCTCGGCAAAAGTTGCTCTACTAGGGTGCCTGAATCAAAAGCCGAATTGTATTTTATAAGGAGTTCACTGTAGCCAAACAAAATATCGGTACTAAGTGGGGCTCTAGTTACACTAAATAGCATAGATTTTACGAAAGTATTAGGGTTGTCGACAAAAAGCGGAAGTGTCGGTACTAAAACAGTACCCAAAAGTACCGTCATGTTTAACCAAAACTTTTTCGGTGTGTCTTCCTTAAACACTAGCGGAGTAATATACAACGGCAATACAAAAATCCCAATGTGTTTAATACCCAATGACACACCATACAGCAAGTATGATACCCATCTGTACCTTACGTTCCTAAAAAAATAAAACGACGCAATTAGTAGAGCAAGTGCAATCATATCTTGCTTTAGGTACAAAAAACTATTTAAGGTCCACACATTAAAGCAATAAAAAAACGCGGCGCATAGCCCAAGTAACCGATTGTTGGCGCGGCGAAAAATTAGGTAAATAAACACTCCGCCGGCAAGTTGAAAGCAAAACAAAATTCCCCGATACATTTCTATAAAACCACTAAAATCATCTTGCGCTACACTGCGCACCAGACTTAAGAAATAAAAATACAGCGGCAGCTGGGTTGCATACTTGTCATTTTCAAGCATATCGCTGCCAACTATGCGATCATATGGGTTTTCGTTGTTTTGCAGTTGTTTTGCCGCTTGGAATTCGTAGTAAATATCTTCTTTCTTGTAGTAAAATTCTGCGTCAAGATCGGTACTAAAATCAACTTTGAACAACAACAGTGCAAAAAGTAAAAACAACGCAATTTCTTTTTTTGTAAAATTAATTCGTTTGTTCCAAAGCATAAACTTTTCTGCTATTTTCGTCTTGCGGCTCTAAGTCGTTGCGTTGTGTCTAAAATTTTTTTGCGCAGCCGCAAATTATTTGGCGTGACTTCAAGCAACTCATCAGCCTCCAAAAAACTTAAACATTGTTCAAGGCTCATTTTTTGCGGTGGTGCTAATACTATAGCAGTCTCACCGCTTGATCTAACATTACTTAGTGCCTTGCCTTTACATACATTAATTTCAAGATCAGTATTTCGGCTATTCAGTCCAATAATCATTCCTGTGTACACTAATTCACCAGGCTCTACAAAAGT
>CAYXGU010000036.1:0-4682 GCA_964464645.1 uncultured Candidatus Saccharibacteria bacterium | reverse complement strand
TGCGCAACCCGCAGGCCGTAAGTTGCAACTTTTCCGGTATCAGAAGATATTAGGACTCCTTTTCTTAATTTGTCTCCACCGGCAACAAGTTTTTGGTAGCGCAAAAAAAGGGAATTAACAATTGCAGTCCCCTTAGTTTGTGTACTTAGCATACCACCAAGACCTATGATTTTTTTGGTTGATACTTCGTATACTAATCTAAGTGTGTCAAAACCTAGGTCCTCTTGCAAAGTTAGTATGCCGCGCCTTTGCCCAAGTTCACTTTTCACAACCCCTTCGTATTGTGAGGCAACGTCAATTGTTACTTCTTCTATTGGTTCATGCTCAACACCATCTATTATTTTGGTTATTACTTTTGGTTGGCCAACTTCAACCTCAAAACCTTCACGCCTAAGCGTTTCTAAAAAGACTGAAATATGCAGTTCACCACGCCCCGAAATAACATACTGCCCATCAGGTGCTTGTGTAAACTTCATCGCAATATTTGTTTGTACTTCTTTTTCAATGCGGGCTAGAATTTGCCGGCTATTTACAAACTCACCCTCCTTACCCTTGAATGGGGAAGTGTTAGCACCAATAGATACACTAAGCGTTGGCTCCTCAAGTTGTAGGTCGGGCAATCGGTCGGCGTTTGCGGGATCAGAAATCGTATCTCCAATGTCTGCGTTTTTTACGCCTGTAAGCGCAACAATGTCTCCGGCTAACCCCTCGGCTACTTCGACTCGTTCTAGCCCAATGGTCATATAAACTTTGTCGATTGTAAATTTTTCCGTATTAGGCACTTCTTGCGGATTTGCTTTTAGCAACAGTACTTCCATGCCAGGCCTTATTTGGCCCTGATTTATTTTACCAATTGCATACTTGCCTTTGTGTGCGTCCCACGCCAAAGTAGTGACTTGTAACTGAAATGTTCCTGCTGCATTTACACTTGGTGCCGGAATGTAGTCTAGTATTTGCTCAAATATCGGCGTTAAATCTGCCGGGGCTGAGATATCAGTGGGCAGATCTGACCACGCTTTCCCAAAACGCCCAATTGCATACAGTATTGGAAATTCAAGCTGATGTTCATTTGTTGCCAGGTTCAAAAACAAATCATAAACCTTGTTTAAGGTACGCTCAATATTCGCATCTTTTTTGTCTATTTTGTTAATCACCACAATAATTTTTAGTCCAAGCTCAAGTGCTTTTCGAAGCACAAACTTAGTTTGCGGCATTGGGCCTTCTTGTGCGTCAACCAACAGCAACGCGCCGTCGGCCATGTTTAAGGTGCGTTCGACTTCACCTGCAAAGTCGGCGTGTCCCGGCGTGTCGATTATGTTAATTTTTACGTCTTTGTAGGTAACTGACGCGTTCTTGGCAAAAATTGTGATTCCGCGTTCGCGTTCCTGATCACTTGTGTCCAAAATTAGATCCTGTGTCATGTACGCCTCATGCGCTTTAAAGGTCTTGGACTGTTTAAGCAACCCATCCACCAAAGTTGTTTTTCCATGATCTACATGCGCAATAATGGCAATATTTCTAATAGTCATGTTAGGTTACTTTCTTTGCAGTACAAAAGTTAGTGCGGTGCCCTTTTTTCCAATACGGCCGGTTCTGCCTATTCGATGAATGTAGTCATTAAAGTTTGCAGGCTCATCATAATTAATTACGTGCGTTATATTTGGAATATCAATACCACGTGCCGCAACATCTGTTGCCACCAACACATCTAGTTTGTTTTGTCTAAAATTTGCCAAAATTCTTGTCCTTTTATAGTGCGACTTATCTCCATGTAATGAATCCACCAAAATGCCTTTTTTTCGAAGCTCTGTAGAAATACGATCGGCACCATGCTTTGTCCCCGAAAATACTAAAACTTTTGCAAACTCTGCCTTAAGCAGTAGCTCATGTAAAATCTGCATTTTGTGTTCCCGTGAAGAAACTTTTACAATATCCTGCTCGATACTTTGCAAAGGTGATTGCTTGTGCGCTTCAACTTTAACCGGATTAGTTAATAATGTATTTGCAAGTTGTTCTTCTCTGCTGGCAAGTGTTGCCGAAAAAAACAGGGATTGTCTTTGGGTTGCAAGCTTTGCACATATTTTTTTTATGTCATTTATAAATCCCATATCAAGCATCTGATCTACTTCATCAAGTACAATGTTAGTAAACCCACCAAAGTTTATAAATTTTCTATTTTCTAAATCGAGCAGCCTACCCGGGGTTGCAACTACAAATTGCGGATTTTGCTTTAGCAAAAAAATTTGCTCGCGACTACTTGCGCCGCCAATTACAAGTGCCATTTTTAGCTGCGTGTTTTGTGCAAACTTTTTAAACTCAACTCCAATTTGTGTAGCAAGCTCACGAGTCGGAGTAACAATTAGGACTTTTTCGGCAGGATTTTTTAAACACTTATCAATTAACGGAATTAAAAATGCGCCGGTTTTTCCGGAACCAGTGCTGGCAATACCAATTATATCTCTGCCGGCTAGTATAAGGGGCAATGCTTGATCTTGAATTTTTGTCGGGCGTGCAAAACCCATGTGCTCTAAATTTTGCAGTAAAATTTTGTGCAAACTAAACTCACTAAAATTTTTTTCTGGAATATAGTCATTACTTAATTCAAGTGTGTTTGCTTTTGAAATGTATTTTGTGTGCAAAATATTTTCACGCTTTTGAACTCTATTTCTAGATTTCCAGTTACTGGCTCTGCGATGCCCACTATAAGCGCGTGTTGGCGACCTAAACTGCCAAGAAGACCGCTTGCCTTTTGTGCTATTTTTAGCTCTATTTTGGTTATACATTTTATTTTCTTGGGCTTGCACCCAACGTGCTATTGTACCACAAATGATATTGACATTTTTGTAATATAGTTCAAAATTTTAGTAGAGAAATTTTTTCTCAGTTAGTGAAATGAAAAAAAATAAAATTAATTTTAACGTATTCCACAAAAAGTTATCCTGTCCGGAGGTGATTACACATGGCAGCTAAGAAAAAAGCAAAAGCAAAAAAGACAACCGCTAAAAAAACTACTAAAGCTAAATCAAAAGCTAAAAAAAAATAAGTGCTTTGAGTTTTTCACAACCGCCGCGAAGACCTTTAAAATCTAGCGGCGTTTTGTGTTGTGTAAGAAAAATTTAGACTAAAACTTTACCGTCTTTTATAATTGGATTACCATCCACAGTTACTAAACTTCCAGAGTGCCTTAAATCTTTTATCATATCCCAGTGTACGGTGCCGGTATTTTTGCCACCGCCGCGTTTTGATTCATATGCCTTACCAAGTGCAAGGTGAATAGTACCCATAATTTTTTCGTCAAACAAAATGTCCTTCATGTAATTTTTAATCATGGGATTCATCCCAATGCCTAACTCACCCAGGCGTTTGTTTCCGGGATCATCTTATAATATGCTGGTCAAAAATTTTTCGCCTGTAGCTGCACTGTACCTAATAATTTTGCCGCCCTTAAATTCAAACCTAATACCAGAAGCTTCATTTCCACTAGTATTCTGCGGTAACTCAAATGTAATGTAGCCCTCGGTTACATTTTCTTCTGGGCCGGTAAAACATTCGCCATCGGGTAAATTATGTGTGCCTGATTCTGCACCTGCTGCAAATCTACCGTTAATACCAAGTGTCAGGTTTGTATCTTTTGCAACTATTTTCACGACTTTACCGACGTCTATGATGTCTTGTAATTTTTTAATTCGCGCACCTTGTTTTTTGTAATCAACAATTGCAGCTTTGTAATAAAAATCCGTAAACTCTTCAAGACTCATGTGTGCATTTTGTGCTTGCCCGATTGTAGGAAAGTAGGTAAGCAGCCAATCCTTGTTTATCATTTTTTCAAAAATGGGATAGTACGTTTTTGACCACAACTGTAATTTTTTTGGATCGGTTTGAGAGGTAAAGCTTTTGTTGTGGATTGAAACGATTCGAATAAATTTATCGGCCCAGGCTATTTTTGCCTCCATAAGTGCAGGGGGAGTTGTTAACTGCTTTTTTGATGCGGTATTTATAAAAGTGGTAAATAATCCACCAACATCGGCCCGCCCAATTTCGTAGTTTGTTCCACACACATCAAGATATACCTGTGCACCTTTTTCTATACACAGCCGGTAGCATTCGTGCACTAGATCAGCTGAGCTAAAATCAGACGCATCAATTATGACCTTACTATCTTTAGCCACCTTAACGGAGTGATTTACTATTATAGTTGCAAGTTTAGTGGCGCGCGGATCCATGCATAGTTTATAGCCTATAACCAAGCAGAAGACAAGTTTTTGATTCAAAAAAACTCTTGACATTTTGGCACTCACTTTGTTAGAGTGATAGTGAAATAAGTTTGGGTTTAGCCTCTCTTATTTGCACAGTTACTTTTGGAGCGGGTACCCTCTTGTTTCACACAAGTATTAAATTAATAAATTATATTGGAGGTAACTAACATGAAAGTTATTAAAAAAAGCAGTAACAACATTACACCTTACAGCCCAATGAGGTCAATCTTTGATGACTTCTTTGCTGTACCCTCAGTTTTTGATGAAGTATTTAGTTCTGCACGTGATCTGTCAGTAGATATTTGGGAAGAAGACGACAACTTTTTTGTGAAAATGGCAATGCCCGGAGTTAGCAAAGAAAGCATTAATATTTCCACTTCAGCTGATACCGTTACCATTAGGGGCGGATCAAAGGAAGAAACAAAG
>CAYXGU010000035.1:0-7236 GCA_964464645.1 uncultured Candidatus Saccharibacteria bacterium | reverse complement strand
CGAATATTTGAATAAAAATCATCCACATGACAGAGTATACGTAATTCCGGAATCAAACACATCGTATTTTAAGTCACACACGTGGGGGTTCTGGGGGTCTGATTTTAAACACTATTTAATGATAACCCCACTATTTGAAAAGGCTTTTACCATAGGGTCCGCAGCAAGCGAAGCTGCTTTTTACCAGATCAGAAACGCTTACTACACTGGCAATAATGAGAAATTTGTTGATATATTAACGCAGTATGGTGTGGGAATGGTATTGGTTGATAAGAGCGTTAACAGATATATTGGTTACGATATTGATCAAGATACAATGATCACACAAAGCGAAGTAAATGATTTTCTAGAGCTTGAATACACAAGTGGAGACCTCGAGCTTTATACTCTGGGCAAACAACCGGCAGGTATCACATACTCACCCAAAGACATCAGAGTTATGCAACAAAATTTTAGCTCAACCGCTATAAACAATCAGTACCTAGTTTTGACCCAGTCGAATTTGGACAATTATGGTAGTTATTCTTTGAATATGGACACAAGTATAATCGGAAACCTTCCAGTTGAACTGAGTCTTACAGAAGGTAACAAACTGTCAGTAAAGCCTATCTTCCCTATAGTAAATGGGGTTTCTCCGAACTTAGAAAATTATCAGGTGTTTTTTACATATGATAACCCACTGAATGCTCCTGTCGAATACATTTCTATCGGTAATCAAACTATTAAAAACAATGGAAGCCTGTTTTTCACCGTTCCATATTCGGAAATAACTAGTGACGTAGGTAAAAGCCCAGCTATCTGGACAGATGCTCAGAAACAAACTTTTAACCTACTGGATCCAAATTCGCCAATAAACTTGTACTGCGGAGAAAACATCGGAGAGTACTCTCTCACTGTTGCAGACAGCAAGGTTCAGTGCGGAACAGGTCAAGTTAATGTAGAGAGCGACAGCGTTGTGGAGGTTGAAATTGAACTGAATCTGAACTCCTCGCTTTTGGTTTCAACTTGTTTGCAGTCAGACGATTTAAAAACATGTACAAATAATACAACAAAAAACAGGTATATAGACCCCAATACTCACAATGGAAAAATCTTAATACACTCACCTTATGTCGTGTTTGCAAATGACAAAATTGAATTATTTTTAGACATGATTTCCAACAGTGATAAAGAGGCGTTAGTACAAGTCAATAAGGCCGAATTAAGGATTTTTGGCCAAAAGCTTAATCCTCAAGCAACTGCTGGGCCTCAACCAGACCTTGAAAACAAGCAAATTAAAGTTCCGGTTTTGCTCGCTGGTGAATTAGAAGTAAAGATACCAATTCTTAAAGGTAACGATGGCATTGTTTACGGTCTTGCTGACGACGTGCTTCCCGACTACACCGCAAGTACCTATGTACATAATGAACCGGTGAAAGTTGATGAGGCGTTAAAGTATCTTAACTTAGGTCTCCTTGAAGGTTTCAGATATAGAATTAAACTCTTAAATGAGCGTTCAACTAGTGCTCTATTCACTGAACTAAATGACATGGACATTTATAAAAATGCCGTGGTTTATATAAAAGGTGAAAACATTGGTGGGATTCCGGCAGATATTAAGCTTAGGGCCATGAAAGATGACTACCCAATATGGATAGAGAAGTTTTACCCAAATTCCCAAGGCGTTCATTTCGAGGCAATTAGCCTTCCTGACAACAAAGTTTCGTACGTGTTCGAGGTGCTTACGGACGCATTTGGTCTTGAAAAATCAACCAACTTCATTGACGAAATTCTAGTTCAAGGTGTACCTGAAGCATGGGCTAATCTGACGCTACAGGCCGAAAAACCTGCCCATGAGATTTTATACACCAAGATGAAAAGTCCGGAACAAGTGGACACTAACACATACTTTTTAGATGGCGGTGAGTTGGACGGGACAGGTTTGTATTTAGACACAGCCACCTCTCCATTCTGGTCAATAAGAAAGACCTCACTTGCCGATGATAGCCCTACTGCATTTGATATTTATGTCAACTACTTATTTAACTCAAAAGCAATAGATGTCAAGAATACTAATGTTTATGGATGGTTCCAGGCGTGGGAACTGGAAAATCAAGATCGCAGTGTTGATTATGTCGTCGTATTCGTCCCAAACTTTGCGATATATGTAGGATACTCGATCGTGCTTTTGGCTGTGCTTAGTTCAGTTTTGTTTTTACTGGTCCCTAAAAGTTATACCAACCTTCGCAAGCATAGGTATAAAAGCATCATCCCTGATGGTATCAATTAGAGGTCTGGAAAATCTTACAGACTCGTATATTGCTAACACTACGTATGACGGCAATAGGTTTACGATCAATAATTGCACAAGATTGAGAAGCAATGAATATTTGGTAGGCTTGTAACCCCACTCTTTCACCGCGCGCAACCTGGTCTTTACTGTAATCGTGAATGTCTTCTTAATATCCTTCAATGAATTGGAATTTCTTCTTATTCTGTACTGGAACAGCACCTTGTCTATATTCGAAAAATCCCCATGTTGCAACAGCCTAAAAAATAGGCTGACATCTTCTGCAGTAGGCTGATTCTCATAGCCTACTTTTCTAAATATGTCTCCACGCACCATAATTGTAGGATGCTGCATAGGCATTACCTCAAACATCATTTTGTAAAGTTGGTCACTTTTGGTTGGAAACATTTTTCTGCCAATCACTCTTTTTGCTTCATCTATAAGTTCACACTGAGTGCCAACTGCTACAACATCAGAGTTATTATTTAGAAAATTGACTTGCTCCTCAATTCTTTTTGGCAACGAGATATCATCACTATCCATTCTGGCAATATATTTGCCGGTTGAGAGGGCTAAGGCTCTGTTTAAAGCATAAGTTAAACCCCTATTTTGAGTAAATCTAATAACCTTTATTCGCTCGTCTAGCTCGGCAAACAAGTCTAGTATTTCCCAGCTACGATCAGTTGAACCGTCGTCAACACAGATTAGCTCCCAGTTTCTGTATGTTTGGGTAATAATGCTGTTTATCGCCTCAATAAGAAAGTCCTCCGCATTGTACACGGGCATAATTATTGAAACTAATGGATTGTGTAGATCGTTTTTAGTCATTTTGTTATATTTGGCAGGTTTTAAAACAAGTTACACGTCTTAAACAAACAACAAGTGGTTATTTGCTTAAGGGTGTGGCCAAGCTCTGAGGAGAAATTCCTCGACAGAGTTTGGCCAGCGCAGGCTTCTCCAGCTACTTGTGTAGCCAGAGAATTTCGAAGCCACTGTTGAAGGCGGCTCCGCAACTTATCTTGAAATCCCCAGTGGGAACCGTTTCCCCTGGGGCGAGCGTTTTGTCAGCGACCAAAACGCTGAAGGACTTGCCAGATTCGGACATGTTCTCGCGGTGGCTGACCACGAGTCCGGTTGCATCGCGCAGCGTGCACACGACGCCGTTGAAGGCATACTGGCCTTCAACCAACTGAATTGAAATATCGAACGCGTGTGTCCGAGCCGCCGGCGGCGGCAAGGAAGGCTGCCAGAGCCTGCCGTCTTCCGTCCATTCGGCATTATACACATCCGCGAGGTCGCCCGCTGATTGCCAGCCCGTGCAGGTCTGGTCTTCCCAAATACAGGCCTGATACTCTAGGCCCGTCAGCGGGTAATGCACGCTGGTTGCCACCGGCGTCGCCGTGGCGGGTACATCCGTTACAACTGGGGGAGGTAATTCCCCCCTAAGCTCCGCTTGCGCGGGGCTGATCTGCCTCTGCAAAGAGGCGGTCGTCGTGGCGGTTGTTGGGTAACTCTCCGCAAAGAGATACGCACCTACGGCGCACAACCCAACCAGGGCCAGAGCGAGCAACGCAAAGCCTAACCAAAAGATCGCACTCCGGGTGGAGTGCGGTACGACCTCGGAGGTCGTCCTTACTACAGTTTGTTCAGTCATTCCTACACCTCTCTATTGAATTGCGTCCACAGAATTAGTAACAGTGTACTATAGGATAAGGATTTTGTCAAGATAAAGGCTTTACTACAACAAATAGCACTTATGAAGAGCTTAGTAAATCTTTAAGTTCTCTAGGAAATTTCCCTGTGGTAAGCATTCTTACAACCGCCTTCACTGGTAATACCGCATCGCTGTTTTTTATCTCAATTTTTTCCGCAATTAGCCTACTAATCGTCAGTGCCGATAAATGTGGCTTTAGCGCATTTTGTAGCGCAATCAGCAGTTGTTCCACTGGCAACTCTCCCCTGCTTGCTGCATCAAAGAGCTCGATTTGCTCAGGCGTTAAATACTTCTCAAAGAATGTTCGCGTCGCATCAATTATCTCTGAGTTAACAGCAGGTTTCTCCGCGGTCTGAATATTAGGTTCTTCCTCGGGAGGTAAATCTTCCATCGCTACAACTAAAGGTGCCATAACTTGTTCTTCAGGTAGTTTTGCCGGAATAAATATCACCAGGGATGCGTCATCGGTGTCACTGCCAATTATCGGTTCAAAAACTTTTGATCTTGATAGAGCAGCAACTATCTCGGTTGCGGATAATGTTTCGAGAACTGCTATGGCTTTTGGCATATTTGGTGGATTGATTTCTACACCATCACTCCACATCGCCACTCCAAGAGTATCTTCCGGCAAATAACCATCAATGGTTCTCTCAAGCCATGCTGGATCAAAGTCGCGTCGCCTGCCTTCATGTGAAAGGTCTTGTAAATTCCCTGCAAGCGTGATTAATTCCGGCGCGTGTCCACTTAAAACTGCGATGCCACCAAAATCTGATCGCGGTTTGGGTCCTTCTTTCATACTGGCATCATATCCCAAGTTAATATTGACTCCATAGAACTGCCCGTCTAACCCATGTATCTGCAGTAATTGGCCGGTTGAACCGCCGTATTTATTTGCATATTCCGGCTTACTGGTTTCGGCGACTACAACTTGTATCGCGTTATTCACAGCCTGTGCCCCTTCGGTTAGACTGGCAATACGTGCTACGTTTCTAGCTAACAATTGAGCATACATGGCAGATTCGGGAGCTTCTATAAACGTATATCCATCTGGTGAAGTTTTTCCTGCTTTATGCTCTGGGGTTACATGTCGGCTTGGGATCTCAACGTTTGAATTACCATCGGCAATTATACTCGCGAATGTAAAGCGTCTGCCATCTGCAACACCTTCGGTCATGGGATGGGTGAACATCGTGGATAGGGCGTCTTGTGGTCGATGAGAACTGTGCGCGGCAGGTCTTTGAAGCTGGATGATTCTATTTTTTAGGCCGGGGTATCCCGGAACTTCTGATTCCAACACTGTCACGTATGCCTCGCCGCCTGTAAGGGCTTCGCGGGGTTCGGTTTGGACTAACCCAGCTAGTCCAATAATTTCGAAGTTTGGAAAGCGCGACATATTTAGTGCCTCTAGTCCTCCGGGGACATTAGTTGTAACGTCAGCCGATGGAATAAGAACCTCTACGCCGGCGATTGGAGTTATGCATTCCGTGGTGCGAAAAGATGTAATCTGCAACTCTACCTGCTCTGATGGTGAAATCTCTACAGCCTTTTTTTCTTCTTTTGCCACAGGCTTTTCGGGTTTTGGTTCTTCTGGAGGGCCGTCGCCCAGTAATATTTTGATGGGGCTTTTCATTTTTTAAGTATATGACAGTTAGTTAAACTGTACTACCTCCTTTGTGCACGCCTTTCTGTTTGCTGAACAACACTTGCAGCTGATGCAGCAAGTCTATCGGGTGTTTTTATTTCTAATGCTTTAGCTAGGCCACTAAGCATTTGGCCTGCGACTTGTCTGTGCATAAGCTGTAATGCATAATAGTCGGTTGCGGGTTTGGCTCTAAGTGTGCCGTTTTTCAGGGCGGGCATAAGTTGTGGTGGAAAATATTCCGGGGTTGCAAAATCCTGAATAGAACCTTCGGCTACTAAAGTACTGGCATCAAGTAACACAAGTTCTCCAGTTCTATCTATGCCAATATTTTCCCACTTTAGATCACCGTGAACAATCCCCCATGCCTTTAGTAGTCGTTGCATGGTATAAAGTTTTTGCATCATATCTTTTGGCAGCATTTGATCTAGCTCCTGTGTCAGGCGACTTGCATCAAGATTTAACAATCCACCGCTTGTGGCTTTGGTAACTTTTCCTGCAGCCTCTTTTATAACTGTGCCAACAGTATGTGGTACATATTCCATACTTAAAACAAATCTGCCGCGATATTTTAAAATATCGGGCGACCAGTCGTTTTCGGTAATTAATCCAAAAGTGCGTGTTTCAGGAAACAACCTCTTGGGTAACTCCAGTTCGCGCAGTTGTGGGTATTTTTGCGCCAGGGGGCCATTAAGCTGACTGAGAATAAGGCTTGTATAGGTAGGGATGCCTCCCCTAAAAGTGGACGCGGCAATAATAGGTGTGCCTGACTGTAATTCGGGTGGGACCGGTAGTCTTTTCTCTCGACAAAGTGCCGCTACTTCAAAGCTTACGCGGCGGGCATTCCGTTGTAGATGACGCCAATCCACATAGCTTTGCCGCAAAACTTCGGGGTGGTATGCCCTAGGGTCTTGCATACCCATTCCCTCCAGTTCGCGCTGTGCGGCATTTAACGCTACAAGAATATCGTCTCTATGGTAAACAGTATCGGCAAGACGTGCTGCTTGTGTAACAGTCATTAAGGTATGGGACGGCGCAAATGTGTCCGAAACATACTCACCGCCCTCACGGGCAAGCTCAACAAGTTCAGCACCTGTTCTAAAGGCCTTAAATACTGTTTCACCGTCTCTGTACAATCGAGCTTCTCCGCCTTCCGCTAGAGGAACTGCATATCTAAGATTCGGAATATTCTCAGACACCTTTGTAAATAAATCAAGTTTATCAATGGGGTAGCGCGGATGATTAGTCTCTGTTGGCGGTAGGCTTCCCGGTTCAATGGGCATACGGACATTATACTATGAATTTTTAGCTGTGATTAATATTAATGAAGTTTGGTAAATAACAACCTCACCTTTCAAAATAAGCTCTTTAAAAGTTGGGGTTGGTCTCCTAGCGCGAAAGCAAGATTTGAGGGAAATTTTCCTCAAACTGGTGCGTTTCGCGCTAGGATTGGCCAGATAGGCGCTAGGCCGGGGCGTTGGCCGGGTCGTTGTTGGGGTCGGGAGCCACAATGGCGGGAGCCTGCTGGGCCATGGCGACTGCCACGGCTTGGGTGACCATCTGGCCGATCAGACCGTAGTCAACCTGAGCCGGCGGGGCCGGGGGGCCGTACGG
>CAYXGU010000034.1:1242-7611 GCA_964464645.1 uncultured Candidatus Saccharibacteria bacterium | reverse complement strand
CACGCGACCCAGTCCGGGCCCTTTTACCACAACCGAAACTTCTTTTAGACCGGCGTTTGCGGCTAGTGCCGCTACAGACTCGGCTGATTTTGTTGCCGCGTATGGTGTAGATTTTCTTGACCCCTTAAAACCGGATTTTCCGCCACTGCCTGAAAACAACGCATTCCCTTCCGAATCAGTAATAGTAATAATTGTGTTATTAAAGCCCGCAGTAATATAAACCTTGCCTGTAGATGGTATTTGTGTGGTTTTTTTCTTTTTAGCCATATATTATTTGTGCGCTGCAACCTTCTTTTGTGCACCTGCAACTGTTTTCTTTTTTCCTTTTCTTGTTCTGGCGTTTGTCTTGGTTTTCTGCCCTCTTACCGGCAGACCCTTTTTGTGCCTATCTCCGCGATAACTCTTTATTTCGGTTAAGCGCCTGATATTTTGTGTAACAATTCTTCGCAATTCACCCTCAACCGGTATTTTTAGCTCATCAATCCGGTTTCTGATTTTTGCAAAATCATCATCAGTTAACTCCTTTGCTCGGATATTAAAATCAATTTTCACATCGGTTAAGATACGCTGTGAGGTCACAAGTCCAATACCCTTAATGTAAGTTAGGGCGTACTCGATTCTTTTCTCATTTGGTATTTCTATACCCAATAATCTAGCCATATTAACCTTGTTTTTGTTTGTGCTTTGGATTGCTACAAATTACTCTAAGCACACCTTCGCGCCGAACAATTTTGCAATTCTTGCACATTGTTTTTACAGAACTTCGTACTTTCATATTTTTAACGGTGCCGATAGGTTATTCGCCCGCGTGTTAAATCGTGCGGTGAAAACTCAACCGTAACCTTGTCACCGGGTAAAATGGAGATTTTGAATTTTCTCATTTTTCCCGATAAAAACCCCCATGCGGTATCGCCCTCTTCAAATTCGACCTTAAACATGCCACTAGCTTGAACCTCTTTTACAATTCCGTCTTTTTTTACTACGTCTTTAGTGCTCATTTATCGTTATCGCGGGCCAAATTCTACCAAAATAAGGGTATAGCGTCAATCAGTTTTTGTTAGAATGACAGGCCCTTCTTCGGAAATTGCTACTGTATGTTCAAACAGCCCTGACAGACTACCATCAACTGTACATAATGTCCATCTGTCTGCTGCCAAGTAAATATCGGGTTCGCCTTTTTGATAAATCACTTCAAGCGCAAAAACCATCCCAGGCTCCAGTTTTGGCCCTGTACCGGCCTTTCCGTAACATGGAACAAACGGAGACTCATGCAACTCTCTGCCGATTCCGTGCCCCACAAGCTCTCTAGAGACCGAATAACCGGCACTTTCTACAACGGTCTGCATTGCAGAGGATATGTCCCCAAGCCTATTACCAACCTTTGCCTGCTCTATTGCCATATTTAAGGCATTTTGCCCCACCTGTAAAAACTTTTGTTCGTTTGTAGTCTCCACCTCAACCGTATGTGATAAATCCGAGTGAAAGCCGGCTAAATATGCTCCCAGATCAATACTAACAACATCACCTTTTTGTATCCGATAAGTGTTTGGCAAGCCATGTACAACTCCGGAATTTACATTTATACACGTGGCAAATTTATAATCATCCACTGTTTTAAACGAAGCTTGAGCACCAAGGCGGGTAATTTCCTGATCTGCTATGTTATCAAGCTCAAGCGTGGTTATTCCCGGAACTACCGCAGAAAGCACTTTTTTTAGCGCAGAAGCTGCAATTGCACCGCTTTTTTGCATTTTGACAATTTCCGTCGGGGATTTCCTTTCAATACTGTCAATCATTTGCTGTTTTGAGCGCCTCCAGTACTTTTTCGAGTACAATTGCCGGACTTTCTTCTGCATTTACCGTCAAAACCTTATGGCGCTTGTCGTAGTACTCGATTACTTTTTTAGTTTGCGTAGCATATATTTCAAGCCTCTTGGTCACAGCTTCTTCGGTGTCGTCATCCCGCTGTACAAGCTTACCCTTACATTTTTCAAGTTCCTCTTTTGGTAAAGTGTAGATATTGTATACTTGACCATCAGCATCACAAATTCGTCTCCCAGTGATCCTTTTTAGCGAGATTTCCGTTGGGATATCAAGAACTACAAGCCAATCGGGGTCCGGATCATATAAGGCAACCTGCGCCAAATCACGAGGGTACCCGTCGAGCACAAAACCGTCTAAACAATCAAATTCGCTTAAACGTCTAAAGACGATATCCGCTACCATTTTGTGTGGTGCAAGCTCACCTACATCAATCAGTTCATGTAATCGATCGTAGTATGGATCACCTTTTGGGATCGCTCTTAAAGTTTCGCCCATGCCAACAAACGGGATTGAAAGTTTTTCCGCAAGGAGTCTGCCGATTGTACCTTTTCCTGAACCTTGTGGCCCTACCAATACAATCTTCATAGCCCAAACATTGACAGTAATTCTGTGTTTTCCTTCATTTTCTTCTCTAATTTTTTATCCACACCTTTGTTGGCTTCGTTAAGCAGCTCCTTTATATCTTTGCGGTCAACCCCATCAATAATAATTTTCTCAACTTTTCTATCCCCACGAATCAACACTTCGGAAGTACCGCTAACTTCATTATGCATCACACTTTGCTGGTCTTTTTTTACCTGTGACTGCATTTTTCTTAGTTGGTTGCCTTTTTTTGCTAAATCGACCGGATTAAACATAGTTTTATTCTACTCTAACTTAGATACCCTTCATAATTTCTGGTAACCGCTTTTGCTTCTATTTGTCTAACAGTCTCCAAAACAACCGACACCGCAATTAGCAAACCGGTTCCACCAACAGCATTGCCGCCAAAATCAGTAAACACCCCAATTAAATATGGTAATACTGCGATCAGCCCTAAAAATACCGCGCCAAAAAGTGTAAGCTTGGTCACAATTCCCGACAAGTAATCTTTTGTAGCTTTTCCGGGCCTCACACCGGGCACAAACCCACCGCGTTTTTTTATATCATCAGAAATTTTTTCGGGATTAAACTGCACCGAGGTGTAAAAAAACGTAAACCCTACTACCAGTAAGAAATATACTGCGTTGTATACAAAGGCTGTGGGGTTAAAATTTTGCGCCAAAAATATACCTATTTGATTGAGCGCTTGATTGTTTGCAACCATTAACGGCCCGCTAATAAATGAAAATGCCGAAACAACCGCCACCGCAAAAATAATTGGAATAACTCCGGCCTGATTAATCTTAACCGGAAGGTAGTTTGACACCGACCTAGAGCGCACTTCACGTCTGCCATACTGTAGAGGTATATTGCGAGTCCCTTCATTTACCAACACAACTCCAATAATTACCGCCAAAGTCAAAATTACATAAATTAGCAGTCCGGTAATATTTCCGGCACTTATACCTTGTGTAAGCAGCAGGATTGCGGCCGGCAACTGGGTTACAATGCCCACAAAAATAAGGAGGGAAATCCCATTCCCAACTCCGTATTCTGTAATCAGATCACCAAACCACACTAAAATAAAAACCCCCGCAGTTAATGTTGCAATAAATACCACCAAATCAAACGGGCTTAAGCCGGGAATAACCCCTTGCTGATTAAGCAAAAAGTAAATACCATATGCCTGGAAAATTGCCAACGGGATTGTGAGCAGTCTTGTGTACTGATCAAGCTTTTCTCTGCCCGATTCCCCTTCTTTTGACAACTCCTCAAGCTTTGGAATAAACGTCGTAAACAGCTGAATTATAATTGAGGCGTTAATGTATGGTCCAAGGCTTAGCGTAATAATCGAAAAGTTTTGAAACCCGCCCCCCGAAAACATATCAAATACGCCTAAAAATGCGTTTCCTGCAAAATAAGACCTTATTGAGTCGGCATCAACCCCGGGAACCGGCACGTGCGCAAGAACCCTAAAAATCACGATTACAAAAAGGGTAAAAAGTATTTTCTTTTGGACTTCAGGTAATCTTAACGCTTTTAACATTAGTTAATTATACATCCGGCTTTTTCCAGAGCCTCTTTTGCTCCCTGTGATACTAAAAAGCCTTCGAGAGTTAACTTTTTGTCTATTTTGCCGCTATTTAAAATTTTCACGCCATATTTTGGCAACTGCTTTAATGTCCCGTTTTTCACTAGGTCAACCGGGGTTACAGTCGAACCGGCTTTAAACCCATCAAACCTAGAAAGTGATACGCACTGAATTTGTTTTGCGTTTAGATTTGTAAATCTGGTAAGTGTTGGGAGTTTTTTGTACAGTGGAACTTGTCCACCTTCAAACCCAAACGGTATTCTGCTACCTGCGCGGGATTTTTGCCCTTTCGTACCTTTGCCTGTTGTGTGTCCACCCTTACCACTACCCATACCACGTCCAACGCGCTTTGCTTTTGCACGATTACCTTTAATTTTTGTCAGATTGGTTAGTTCCATTTTCCTCCTCCACCTTAAAATCGGCCTCAAAGCCTGAAAGTGCCATAAGTGTACAATATGCGCTGCTTGACTTATTATTAGACCCAAGTAATTTTGCTGAAATATTAGTAATACCTGCAAGCTCAACAACATCTCGAACTGCGCCGCCCGCAATTACTCCCGAACCCTCTGGTGCCGGCATTAGGATTACCTTTGATGCTTTATACTTTCGCTCGACTTTGTGTGGAATGGTACCTTTTTTGACAATTACCGATACAACATTTTCGCGCGCCTTCTTAATACCTTTTTGAATTGAAGCCGGCACATTTTTCGCTTTGCCAAGCCCAATACCAACCTTGCCTTGTTTGTTCCCAACCACAACTAGTGCTGTAAAACTAATACTGTTTCCACCTTTGTTTTTTTTGGAAACTCTTTTAGTTTGAATTATTCTTTCTTCAAACTCTTTTTGTTGCGTGTATAAGTCCATATTTTTAAAAATTTAACCCTTCAGCACTTTCGACATCCGCAAGCAATTTTACTCTGCCGTGGTATTTATAGCCATTTCGATCAAGGACGACTCGGTCAATTTTAGCCTGCTTTGCTTTCTTTGCAAGTTCCTGCCCAACTTTATATGCGGCGGCGGATTTATTTGCCCCAGAATGTAAAGCCTTGACCTCCACACCACTCGACACAAGTGTCTTTCCGGTAGTGTCGTCAATTATTTGCGCATAAATATATTTATTTGATCTAAACACACTTAGGCGTGGCTGTGCTAACGTTCCGTATACTTTTTTGCGGACACGTGCTTTCCTGCGTATTCTGTTGTGAGGGTATCTTTTTACACTATACATATATTGCCTATGCCTTTCCGGTCTTACCGGCCTTTCGCCTAATTACCTCGTCGCTGTATTTTATCCCTTTACCTTTATATGGTTCAGGTTTTTTGACCTTTCTAATTTTTGCGGCTGTTAGTCCAACCAGATTCTTGTCTATGCCTGAAATAAAAATCTCGGTATTACCCTCAACTCTTAGGTTAACCCCTTTTGGAGCCTCGAACTCTACCGGGTGTGAAAAACCAACCGCTAAACTTATTTTTGAGTTGTCAATTGACTTAACACGATAACCAACACCAACCAGCTCAAGCTTTTTTTCATACCCCTCAGAAACTCCTACCACCATGTTTGCAATAAGGGCCCTGGTTAACCCCCAGAAAGCACCTGATTCCTTTGTTTCTTCTTTTACTGTGCAAATGACCTGCCCATCTTCTACCTTAACCAAAATTTCAGGCCTGTGTGTGTAGGTAAGTTCGCCTTTTGGACCAGTCACCTTAACTGTGCCGTTTTCTACGGTTACGGTTACGCCTTGCGGTATATACACTGGATTCTTGCCAATTCTAGACATATTTTTACCAAACCTTGCACAAAACCTCGCCGCCAAGTTTTTTCTTGCGCGCGTCTGTCCCTGACATTACGCCACGTGAGGTTGAAATTATTAACACTCCTGTACCACCAGCCACCGGTCTTAGTTCTTTGTTGCCTTTATAAACCCTAAGACCAGGTTTAGACACTCTAACCGCCCGTGTAATTGTCCCAAGTTCTAAATGTAACCCTTTTCTACCGGTGTCTTTATCCTTAAAAACTTTTACCTCGGTTAAAAACCCGGTGTCGGCCAAAACCTTGGCAACAGCCTCACATTGTTTGGTATGCGACAACTCCAACTCTCTTCTGCCTGCAAGTGATGCGTTTTGTAATCTGCTTAACATGTTTGATAGTGTATCTAGACTCATATTTTTAACCTACCAGCTGGATTTTTTTACTCCCGGTATTTCTCCTTTGTGTGCCAACTCCCTAAAGCACTTTCGGCAAATTTGAAAGCGACGCATAAAGCCACGCGGGTTACCACAGATTTTACAACGTTTGTATTGCCTAACATCAAATTTTGTTGATCTCTTTTGTCTTTTTTACAAACACCCGTACAATACCTAAAACAATGATA
>CAYXGU010000034.1:0-1232 GCA_964464645.1 uncultured Candidatus Saccharibacteria bacterium | reverse complement strand
GTCTTTCTTAAAAGGCATACCAAGTTCGGTGAGCAAGGCCTTACTTTGCTCTACGTTTTGAGATTTTACACCAATATTCACCTGAAGACCTCTAATTCCCTTTACTTTGTTAGCGTCCACTTCCGGAAAAATTACATGCTCAGTAATGCCAACAGAATAATTACCACTTTCATCAAAAGAATTCAAGTTTAAGCCTTTAAAATCACGTACTTGCGGTAGAGCAACATTTATAAATTTATCTAAAAATGCCCACATGCGATTACCTCTCAGGGTTACCATATACCCAACAACCTGCCCTTTTCTAATCTTAAATCCGGCTTCCGACAAGCGTGCGGTTCTTTTTGCCGGAGCTTGACCGGTAATGTTGGCTAATTCTTCGACAAAAGAATCCACTGCTTCGCGGTTTTCTCTAAATTCTCCAATACCCGAATTGAGTACCACTTTTTGAATCCGCGGGGCCTGCATTACACTGGTATATCCAAACTGCTTTGCAAGTGCCGGGACAACTTCTTTGTGATATCTTTCTTTTAGTCTATTCATATGGTTTACAGGGCCTTGCCTGTTGCCCTTGAAATTCTAACCTTTTTGCTATTTTCAACTTTGTACCCAATTCGTACGGGTTTTTTCGCCTTGTCATCAAAGTACATTACATTAGAAACGTTGAGTGGTTTCTCAATGCTAATAATACCGCCTTCTTTTGACACTACTCCGGGCTTAACATGCCGTTTTACAATATTTACACCCTCAACCACAACTGTGTGTTTTTCCTTGTTTACCTGCAGGACTTTTCCTTTTTTGCCTTTGTCCTTGCCGCTTAGTATTTGAACTGTATCGCCTTTTCTAATTTTCATTTTTACCAAACTTCCTTCGCTAATGATGCGATCTTTAAATAGCCCAGGTCGCGCAGTTCTCTGGCAACCGGCCCAAAAATTCTGGTTCCTATCATCTGCTTGTCAGGATCAAGCACAACCGCCGCATTATCATCAAATCTAATGTAGCTTCCATCTCGGCGACGTTGCTCTTTGCGGGTTCTAACTATTACAGCCTGCACAATTGAATGGTCTTTAACAACACCTCTTGAAGACGCGCCACTAACTGCCGCATTTACAATATCGCCCATTCTAGCAAACCTTTGCTTTGATGCTCCCGGTATACCAATAACTTTTAGTTTTCTGGCGCCGCTGTTATCGGCAACTCTTAGTACAGAACCAATCTGGATCATGCGCTTTCCA
>CAYXGU010000033.1:0-8178 GCA_964464645.1 uncultured Candidatus Saccharibacteria bacterium | reverse complement strand
CAGTACCTAAAATTTTGGAACTTAATCTAACAAAGGGCTGGTTGCTCATGGAAGATTTTGGAGATGTTACACTTAACGCTTACATCAAACATAAACCTACCGAACTAACTAAATTCTACAAGCGGGCGATCGACAATTTGTTGGCTATACAAAAAATCCAAGTTCCAGACACTGTAAAACCATACAGCATCGACATCCTGAATTATGAAATGGATCTTTTCATTAAGTGGTATTTACAAGAATACAAAAAAATTCATGTAACACACGAACTATTCCGCAAATGGGAGCTTGGTAAGCTCGAAATTATAAAAAGTAACATAAGACAGCCACATGTACTTGTACACAGGGATTATCACTCACGAAACTTAATGGTACTAGACAACGCAAAAATTGGAGTCATTGATCATCAAGATATCCTATTCGGACCCATCTCATACGATATAGTCTCACTGCTTAAAGACGCTTATGTGAAACTAAAAAAGAATACAGTCGAAGAACTGCTTGAGTATTATTACACAAAAGCTAAGACACATAAATTATTGCAAAAACCTTATTCGGAATTTAAAAAAGACTTTGATCTGATGGGGTTACAAAGACATCTCAAAATACTGGGTTTATTTTGTAGATTATCACTTAGAGACTCCAAACACAGCTATCTAAAAGATTTGCCATTGACAGAAGATTATGTGGTTGCTGTTGCAAGAAACTACAAGAATCTAAATTTTATAGAGGAGGTTACGAAGTGAAAATAGTACCACTTATATTCGCTGCAGGAAAGGGAACCAGACTCAGACCTATTACATACAAAACACCCAAACCTTTAGTATGCATAAAAAACGATCTTTCAATGTTAGATCTTAATCTAGCAAGATTGATAGAAACGGGGTTTAGCGAAGTCTTTGTCACCATTTCATATAAGAAGAATCTGTTTGAAAGGCTAGTACAAAAATACAAAAATCGCATAGAAATAGTTCTGCTGGAAGAAAAGTCAAATGCAAGTGGACATATTGCTCCTATCAGAGATAACATCGTCTTACTTGACGGTTATGACGTATTACTCGGAATAAACGGGGATACTTACGTTGATTTTGAAATGAAGAATTTGTTAGAAGCTAGCCAAAAAGACACCATGTTAATTGTTGGTTCCAGACAGCTTACATCAATACCAAACCAGTTACTATGCAAAAACAATAACCTCATTGGCATCAATACAAATCCACCTTATTTTTACAACTCATTGAAAGATACCTTTGAAGCTAGAAATAACATAGGTCTATACCTAATACCTGTTAATTTCATAAAATTAGCGAACGACACAAATGGAGAACTTGGAATGTTTGGTGAGGGTGATTTAGTAGACATTGTAGTTAAAAATGCAAAAAAAGTAGAGTGTATCAACTTGCCTATTTTTGATTTTTGGAGTTTTAACACAACTGAGGACTTAGAGTACGTTAGGAAAAATTACAGCTAATTAGCAAAAAGTTGCTAACATACTTCCATATAATCACCAGTGGTTAATTTCACTACAGCTCTTTGTGGTAAATTGCCGATCCTAGTCTAAGTTTTAAATTATACCTTTTGACCAATTCCAAAACTATCTTGCTTAATTCGTCTCGGTAGTCTTTATCTCTAGATAAATAAAACTTATCCAAAACGCTTTTATCCAATTCTGGCATTTCTTCTCTAAATCTATCCAGGATATATTTGCTCAAATTTATGTGCTCAACATAAAGTTCTGTTGTTCCGGTTTTTGCTACGGCTTCAAACAAACTATCCAAAATCTCGGGCTCAGCAACAAAATGCGGAAGCAGAGGCCCGACGAAAGCATAGGTTTTAATACCTTCTAGATTTAATTGTTTCAGGGCATCCAGCCTTTGTGAAACATTTGGCGCCTTTTTTTCAAAGTAACGTGAAATTTTGTCATCGGTAGTGGTTATTGTGAAGCCAACTTCCACATCTTTCAGCTGTTTTAGAATATCCACGTCTCTTAACACCATATGAGATTTGGTTAGTATGCTAACTTGACCCTCGAAACCATAAGCTAAGAGTATTTCCAAACACTTTCTGGTAAGTTGGTATTTGGCTTCCATTCCTTGATAGGGATCGGTTACAGAGCTAAAAAATATGCTTTTTCCCTTTCCTCGATTTTTCAGTTTCTTCAAATCTATCTTTAATAACTCGGGGGCATTAATCTTTACATACACATAATCTCCCCAATCATCATTATCTTTGCCTACATACCTACCCATAAAGCTTGCATAACAATAAGTACAACCAAACGCGCATCCTGTGTAAGGATTAATTACAAAATCAGCGTCAGGTAATTTGCTAGGAGTTAGGATTGATTTTGAGTGAATCTCTTTTATTTCCACGTATTTAATTATACGGCACCCGGACCAGAAGATTTGATGCATTTTGCTATAATCTTTTTGTATGAAGAAACTTTTTGTATTATTTCCACTACTACTCTTGGTCAGTTTTTTCTTATATACCGTTGTGTCTTATCACGTTTTTCACAAAAGCACTGCTATCTCATTGCCGGTGAATTGCATGCCTCAAGTAGCATATGAGGATGGTCCGCAACCTAAAGAAAATGCCGATTCTTTTTTTATCAAATCCTACAAAGCAATCTTTGGTATAAAATGTGGAAGCTATTAAGCTAATTGTAGACTACAGTGGACACGACAACAAAGACTCAAAAGCCCTGCTTTTCTTAAATACCAGCATTTCCTCAATTTCGGGCACGCGCTCAAAATAGTCCATATTTGCCCGCACATATAGGTACAGGTAATTTTCTGGATTCTTTAGCAGCTCTTCACGGTCAAAGGCAAAATAGTCAAAAGTGTCAAATTCTGGACAAGTTTTATTATAGTCTCTTCGCCACAATAGCATTTCTTCGTTTGGAATCTGATCACGATAATATTCCATACTCCTAACCGATCCAAACACATACATTCTTTTATATTCAGTAAAATCAGCTGTTTCATTTTTAAAGTATCTATATAGATCTTCGTATTCCGTATAGTCTAGGCGCACAATGTATACAAGTTGCGCCAGCATAAAAATGCTTAAAATTACCCAGGCAAATAATTCTACAGCTTTCTTCTTACGGGAAAGCTTGTTAGTCAAGTAATTAAACCCCGCAACAGTTAACACAATTAAGGGAAGTTCAAATGTTGACACATACCGCACATTTTTTACACCGGAAAGTTGAGAAAACCCAAAAACCAATACAAAAAAGGTAACCCAATACAGCACAAAAAACTTTTTTGCCCACAATGCCGCAACAGATAGCACAATATACACTAACGGTCTAAGCAGCCCATTTTGTGTCGCAGTGTAATAAAAATACGTCCACCATGGCGACTTTTCATAAACCACACCGCCAATTACATGAATTTTCCCCTCGGCACTTTTCGCAAAATACACATTTTTTATGGCTTTTAGTGTGTCAATAAGTGCGGTTGCAAAACCGGCCTTATACATAAAATGTACATAGCCAACAAGCACAGTAGCTCCAGAGACTAAAAACAGCTGCACGTAGTTACTTAGTATTCTTCTTACCTGCGGTTTATCGTGCCTGTTGTTGTAAAAAGCATATAGAAGGCCCAGAAACACAAAGGGGACAAGCACAACTGCGGTCAGTTTTGTTAGTAGTGCCAGCCCAAAAAATAGCCCAGACACCAAGTACACCTTGCGTGAAGCTTTAAAAAAAGTGGCGTAGTAAAAGTACAAAAAGAGCAAAATAAATAGATGTAGTAGCGGCTCAAGCATAATCATTCTTGTTGCATCAAAAATAGTTCGGCTTGCAACATACAAAAACACACCCCCAAACCCGTAATAAACCCCGTATTCACGTTTTATAATTAGATACAAAACAAACGCGGTTGCAACCCCAAGCAGTGCAAAAGGAATTCTCGCTAACCCAAGTGTGTTTTCACTTAATGTATATGCAAGGGCCGCAAAATACTTAGGCAAGGGCGGCACTTGCAGTGTACCTTCGTATCTACCTTCAAGATGTTCAAGGCCTTCTTGCACATACAGCAACTCATCGGTAAAAAAATAGTGCCGGTCAAGCTTAGCAAGAAACAGCACCATCACTAATACAAAAACTACAAGTTCAGCAATCCTAGTTTTTTTAGTCACGTGTCTATTTTACGCTTTTTACCAGCCGTACAAAACCATCTCCCCAACACACCTGCTACAATAAACGTATGAAAAAAATCGTAATTTTGGGAGCGGGCTTTGGCGGCATTGGCGTACTAACACACCTGCATAAATTGTTTCATCAGTCAAAAGAGGTTGAAATTACAATTGTAAACAAGACCAATTATTTTTTGTTTACACCTTTGTTACACGAAGTAGCAACAGGAAACATTGATCAGTACGATATTGTGCTCCCAATTAGACATCTGTCAAACTGTTGTCTAAGCAATTTGTGGCAAGCAACGGTTGCAAAGATTGATCTGCAAACTAAAACCGTTTATACCACTTTGGGCGAGCTTGAATATGATTACTTGGTGTTGGGCATGGGTGCCGAGCCAAATTACTTTAATGTTTCCGGCGCACAGGAACACACTTACACCTTGAAAACACTTCCAGATGCAATAGCACTTAGAAACCGCTTTATTAGTGTCTTTGAGCACGCAACACACACTGCAGATTTAGCAGAGCGCAAGAAACTGCTGTCATTTGCGGTAGTGGGTGGAGGGTCAACAGGCGTGGAATTAGTGGCAGAGATGGCGGAGTATTTTTATGAAACATTTTGCAGACTGTATAAAAATATGAATGCTGAAAATGAGGTTAGTATAACTCTTGTTCATCGAGGAAAAGAGCTAATGCAGGATTTTGACAGTTCGTTTAGGCAAAAAGCACTTACATATCTGCAAAAAAAGAAGGTTAATGTGTTGTTAGCTACCGAGGTCACCAAGGTCGAAGAAAATGCTCTCACACTTAACACCGGCCAAAAACTGCTCGCAAACACAATTATTTGGACCGCAGGTGTAAAGTCGGTTGAACCAAACTTTTTTCCACAAACCAAGTTAGAAGTCTTGCCAACCCTGCAGCTTAAAGACCACGAAAACGTGTTTGTGCTTGGCGATTTAAATGCAAATTACCCAATGTTTGCACAGACTGCAAAAAACCAAGCCCCGGTTGTGGCACAAAATATAAAGCAGCTGCTCCAAAACAAACCATTAGTAACTTACACCTACACCTCCCGAGGGCATCTTGTGTCGCTTGGTAAATGGATGGCGTTAGGTAAAATCGGGCGGTTTACATTTTCGGGCAAAGTGGCATGGTGGGTTTGGCGAGCAATTTATCTGACAATTTTTATCTCATGGTCCAAAAGGCTAAAGCTAATGCTAAATTGGTTTATCGACTTGTTTTTGCCGCGTGACATCTCACAGGCATAACCGTAAAATAAAGTTACAATGCCAAATAAGATCATGGACCAAAATTTGCTGCTTAAACAGCTTTTGGCACGCGGCTCACTAAAAACTCCCTCGATTATTAGCGCGTTTCGAGCTATAGACCGCCTTGATTTTATTGTGCCTACATATCAGGCGCATGCATATGACGACACCCCATTGCCAATTTATTCCGGGCAAACAATTTCACAACCAACTACAGTTGCGACAATGCTTGAGCTACTACAACCAAGTTTGGGTGACAAGGTATTGGATGTCGGAAGTGGCTCCGGCTGGACCACCGCGCTACTGTCAACAATTGTAGGGCCTTCTGGCAAAGTGTATGCCGCCGAAATTTTGCTAACGGTGTTTGAGTTTGGACAAAAAAATATCTCAAAGTACCGGCTTGATAATGTTATTATGCTAAGGGCCGGTAAAGAACTTGGCTTACCCAAGTATGCTCCATATGACAAAATTTTAGTCTCAGCGGCGGCAACCGAAATGCCAACCGAACTAATTGCCCAGCTGGCTGTAGGTGGCACCATGGTGATTCCGGTCGGAAATTCAGTAGTTAAGGTAAAAAAACTGTCCGACACCGAAGTAACCACAGAAGACCATCCGGGGTTTACATTTGTACCGTTAATATTGCCGCATGAGCAGGTCGGTCTAAATGAGTTAGCTCTTGATGCGGAGCAGCCAAAGGCGGAATTACATGAACTTTAGAAAAATAAGCCCGGATTATTTTAGAAATATTATTTTTGGCGCCGAAGACAGTTTGGTGTCAACCGTGGGTGTGTTGTTCGGTGTTGCTTCCGCAGGGCAGGCAACCGAGGCAATAGTTGTAACGGGACTGGTTGTTATTGTGGTTGAATCATTATCTATGGGCGCCGGATCATATTTGACCGAAACCTCAACCCACAAGCTTGACGCTGAAAATAAGCACACTGATATACCGTTTGTGGACGGAATAATAATGTTTTTGTCGTACTTTGTATTTGGTTTTATACCGCTTGTTCCGTATATGTTGCTCCCGCCAGAAACTGCAAAGTTTGCATCTGTGATT
Source organism: uncultured Candidatus Saccharibacteria bacterium (assembly GCA_964464645.1). Lineage (GTDB taxonomy): Bacteria > Patescibacteriota > WWE3 > UBA101185 > UBA10185 > CAYXGU01. Next base: position 1,707 of record CAYXGU010000033.1, on the reverse strand, counting down.
ATTGCTTTAGTTACCTTGTTTATACTTGGGTACGTGCCTACACGCAGTATGCGGGACGCATGCAGGATGGCTATTGTTGCGGGCTTTGCGGTGGTATTTGGTTACGTCATTGCCACAGTTGCCGAACACTATTTAACAAGTTGACAATATAAAAAAATGGTAAAATTCTAAGGCATATTATGAGCACTGCCCGACTAAAATATACGCTAGTTTTGCTTGTCACGTGGTTTTTTGCCACAACCTTTTTGATCTTTGGTGTAACTATTGCACTTATAATGTCGCTGGAAAACCCCTCATCTAGTTTTCTGGCACGCAGCAACCGCAACATAAATTTAGTACCTTTAGCCGAAGCTGAGCAACCGGTAGTACTTGGTGCCATGACAGTGCAAATCGAGGCAAACGACTCGCGCGCAACGACCATTGACAAAACTTTTGAAAAATACAACTGCCCGCTGGCAGGCAATGGCGAAATTTTTGTAAAGCATGCCGATGCAAATAACATCCCGTACTGGCTTGTTGCGGCAATTGCGTTTCAGGAAACAAGTTGTGGCAAAAATCAGCCAACAGTTAACGGCGAGAATTCAAACAATTTTTGGGGCTACGGTGTGTGGGGCCCGCATGTGAAAATGTTTGATGACATTGAACACGGTATTTCTGCGGTATCAAAATATATGGATCAGCGTTTTTATTCCCAAGGCATAACCGACCTGTGTGAGATTATGAAAGTATACACACCACCGTCTGATGGTAGTTGGTGCGCAGGTGTTGGGTTTTTTCGAGACGAAATTGTTGAATATACCAGCGCAAAAGTAATTTAGTGCTCCCTGCCGGATTTGGCGAAAATACCAATGCATGTTATAATATAACCCAGTTACGCACAAAATTTCCCTGTTAAAAGTCCCATTATTATATTGTTAATTTAGCTTCACAGTGGCGATTTTGCGCGAACTACAAGGAGGATTTAACTATGAAAACTTATCATGTACTTTTTGCGCTTTTTTTGGGATTTGCGTTTTTTGGTAGATTTGGAGCATCAGCACATGCAACCAACGGTGTTACACAAGCAGATCATAAAATTGAGCACACAGTGGTAAATAGGGAAGAGAACCTGCGAAAGTTTTTTGCCAAATATGACTCGGAGCTTGCAAACCATGTGGATACTTTTGTGGCGGTCGCAGACGAATACGGACACGATTATAGACTCTTGCCTGCAATTTCATGTATGGAATCTGGTTGCGCCAAAGCGTACCGTGTTGGCACTTACAATGTTTTTGGTTGGGGAATATACGGGAATAATCACATAAACTTTGCATCATTTGATGATGCAATTCAAACAGTAGGAAAGGGGATTTACGACGGGTATGTTGTTAAAGGTGCTGACACACCAGAAAAGATGGCGCCTATTTACACGCCGCCAAACTCAAGACATTGGTTAAGCGGTGTGCGATTTTTTATGGCGGAGATTGAAAGTTAATAGACTTAAATTGAAAGCCTCGCCAATGCGGGGCTTTTCTTTTTGTTTGCGATAGATAGTGTTAAAATTGCACTGTTTGGGTCTTGGGTGGATGGCGGAACTGGCATACGCGCACGGCTTAGAACCGTGTCTCGCAAGAGGTGTGGGTTCGACTCCCACTCCGCCCACCAAAATATTGCTAAGTTCGTGCATTACGAATCGTGTCCCTTCGGGGGTGTGGGTTCGACTCCCAC
>CAYXGU010000032.1:0-8324 GCA_964464645.1 uncultured Candidatus Saccharibacteria bacterium | reverse complement strand
CGAAAAGTACATGCTGCATCAGGAAGCGCTCTGTTTCGTTCAAGCAGTTGGTTAGGACTTGGGAGTTCGCGTGAATAATATGCAAACAGTCCTATCACACTTAAAATTCCCATAATCATTACAAACAGGGCAAAGCTTGCAGCGTAAGACAAAAAAACCAATTTTTTTGACGCTTTTGGAGAATTTGCATACCTCTGTTGAGTTTGCTCCTGCTTCTGCTTATTCTTAGCAGAACCCATTGCCTTGCGTCTTTGCAATCTACGAGGTTGTTTTGCAAACTTATTTTTTACTCTTTTGAGCATAGGGGAATTATATCAAAGTATCTGGCTACTTTTTTGATAATGGTATACTTTTACCAATGGACGACAGACAACAAAAAATTACAGATATCTTAACAAGGGGTGTGCATGAAATCTTTACCAAAGAAGAACTTGCTGAGAAACTTGCAACTGACAAACCACTACATCTTAAACTTGGCACAGATGTCACCGGCGCACAACTGCACTTGGGACACACGGTTATACACAGAAAACTACGCGACTTTCAGGAGCTTGGGCACAAAGTAACATTAATAATTGGCGACTTCACCACACTAGTGGGGGACCATTCTGATAAGGTCGACAAAAGAGCAGAGGCAACGCCAGAAAATATTCGCGTTAACGAACAAACTTACACTGACCAGTTTTTTAAAACAGTTATAAAAGAACAAACCGAAATTCGCCACAATTCAGAATGGCTAAAAGGTCTGGATTTTAACGATGTTATAAAACTTGCCAAGCAATTTACAGTTGCACAAATGATGGACCGCGAAACTTTTGCGCTTAGATTTAAACAAGAAAAGCCAATCGGACTTGAAGAATTTTTGTATCCGCTTATGCAAGGCTACGATTCGGTAGCACTTAAGTGCGATGTTGAGTTTGGCGGCACTGAACAAACATTTAACTTGCTTGCCGGCCGCAAACTAATGCCCCTGTTTGGACTTGAGCCACAAAGCGCATTTGTCATGAAACTGCTTCTTGGCAGTGATGGTAGGCCAATGGGAAAGAGCCTGCAAAATTACATTCCCATTACGGCAAGTGCCATAGATATGTACGGACAAATTATGGCAATTGTGGATGAAGTTATTTGGGAGTACTTTGAACTGTGTACCCGTGTTCCCATGACTGAAGTGGCGGAAATGCAAACTGCGGTGGCAAATGGGGCAAACCCCATGCAGTTTAAAAAACTTCTGGCTACGGATATTGTAACGTTTTACCACTCACAAGCCGACGCAGCACAAGCGGCAAAAGTTTTTGAAAACACCGTGCAACACAAAGAGATTTCTGAAGAGTTTACTGAGACCACTGATGTAGCCGGCAGGATGACATTACTCGACTTTTTAAAGCAAACTTTGCCAAACAGTATCTCAAGCGCAGACATTAAGCGGACAATTGCTCAGGGTGGGGTAGAGATAAACGGAAATAAGTTGACTGACTTTACAACCGAGCGTAGTTTTGCTTCAGGCGACCTTGTAAAGTTTGGAAAGCGGGTTTTTATTAGGGTTGCATAAAAAAACCTGCTGGAATTTTGGGTAATCCCAGCAGGGTGTTCAGGACATACTCAGGAGTGGGAGGGTAGAAGCATCTTAACATACTTATGATTGTGAAAGAAAGTCTTAAAAACTTAAAAACAAAATTAATAGCAAAAAGGCCAAAAAAGGTTAAAAAGCGCTTAAAAAAATTTTTTAAAGGTGAAAATTTTAAAAAACTAATTGTCCTTATTTGTGCACTTGCAATTATTGCTACAGCTATTTTACCTGCACTTGCGTATATGTAAGAAGTAGGCGCCAACCGTGAAGAGCCAGCTGGCGCCTAAGGAGAAGACATGTGAAACGGCCATGTCTGAACTAAATACTACCACAGACAAATGTTAAAATAAAGCGATGCTAAAACTAACTTCAAGCATTAGCGAAGTTCCAAAAATCGGCCCAAAATATCAAACGCTGCTTGAGAAGCTTGAGATTAAAACAGCCGAGGATCTTTTGTGGCATATTCCATTTAGATACGATGATTTTACTCAAACTAAAACACTGGCAGAGCTGACAGTGGGCGAAACGGTTACAGTTTCAGCAGTTCTTGGCAGTATCACAAACATCTTTACCAAAAATCTCAAGAATCTGAATATTGCCAAGATTCATGACGCAACCGGAGATTTTCCCGTGGTGTGGTTTAATCAACACTATCTGCGAAACTCGCTAAAAAAGGGCAAAAGGTATTTTTTTAGTGGAAAGGTACAAAGTTTTAGTAACAAAGCACATTTGGTAAGCCCGGTGTGCGAACTGGCAGACGATTCTGAAGATACAAACCTAGATACCGGCAGGCTAGTGGCAATATATAGCACGACAAATGGTATTACTTCAAAGTGGTTGCGAGCTAGAAATAACGACGTCTTAAGGGTTTTAGAAGAAACCAACGAGTTAGCCGACTATTTACCACCAAAAATCCTTGAAAAACATCAATTTACAAGCTTTTCTACCGCTTTTAGGCAAATTCACTTTCCGGACAATCTAGAAAACGCCGAAAAGGCAAAAAAGCGACTTGCATTTGACGAACTGTTTTTGGAGCTTTTACTTGTCGAACAGCGAAAAAAACAGTGGCGCGCACAGTATAGGGGAGTGCATGTTGACACCAAAAGCACCGAAGACGCCCTAAAAGCCTTTACAAAAAGCTTGACATTTAACTTGACAATTGCGCAAGAAAAAGCTGTATCCCAGATTTTGGCCGATCTTAACACCAAAAACCCTATGAACCGCTTGTTAGAGGGCGATGTGGGCAGTGGTAAAACCATTATTGCTGTTATTGCGGCCTATATCACCGCACTAAATGGGCTCAAAACGCTGTACATGGCTCCAACCGAAATACTGGCAAAGCAACATTTTGCAACATTTCATGCGTACTTGGAACCGCTCGATATCAACTTGGCACTAAAAACTGCACTTAAAAAGGGCCAAAGCGCAGACGCAGACATTATAATTGGCACGCATGCACTACTCTTCGAAAACTACACCAATGTAGGGCTTGTAGTAATTGATGAGCAGCACCGTTTTGGGGTTGAACAACGCGCGCAAATTGCACAGACCGGCGTAGGGGACTTGCGCCCGAATGTCCTGACCATGACCGCAACACCCATTCCGCGTACTTTAGCGTTAACTTTGTACGGCGACTTGGATATTTCGGTTTTAGACGAAGTCCCAAACAAAAATAAAAAGATAACCACCAAAGTGGTCAGCGAAAAATTGCGCGAAAAGACCTTTGCATGGATCAAACAAAGTGGTGCGCAGACTTTTGTGGTTTGCCCCCTAATTGATGAGTCGGAGTTTGACCCCTTACTAGAGGTAAAAGCGGCGCAAATCGAGTTTGAGAAGCTTAAAACAGGTATTTTTAGGGACGTGCCGGTGGGACTACTGCATGGCAGAATGCGCGCGAAGGAAAAAGAACAGGTTGTTGCTGATTTTAGAGCAGGAAAGATTCAGGTATTGGTATCTACACCGGTTATTGAAGTGGGTATTGATATTCCTGAGGCCACCGTGATGGTTATTGAAAGCGGCGAACGGTACGGGCTTGCAAGCTTGCACCAATTGCGTGGCCGAGTTGGCAGAGGTGACAGGGAAGGGTTTTGTTTTGTGTTTCAGTCAGGTGGTGGAAAGGCCAGTTTTGCACGGCTTAAAAACTTGGAACGCGAAACATCAGGGTTAAAGTTGGCTGAGCTAGACATGAAATACCGCGGGCAAGGCGATTTATTTGGCACTTTGCAACATGGATTTAAACAATTTAAGGTTGCGGATGTTGCTGACTTGGCACTGTTGGAACTTGCCAAAAGTGAAGCCGAGAGTGTGTGGCCCGACTTAGCAAAATTTAAAACTTTAGCCCAGATCATAGCAAGAAAGAGTCAGGAATTAATATCGAACAACTAGTCTTGACACGCATCAGAATTTTTGTATACTAGCCCTACTGTAAAAAGTCCGGGAGGCTCATGGATGGGCACTTCGCAATTCTTGCGAAGAGGATAGGTTCGAATCCTATGACCGGAATTGGGAAGGTGGGAGGACTCCATGCAAGAGCTTAATGGTGCCTGCTCGCAGGGCCACTTGCATGACTACAGAGTCAGCCCCACCTTCCCAAGCTTTTTTACCGCCAGCGGTAGCTCAGTTGGTAGAGCAGTGCCGTGAAAAGGCATGTGTCCCTAGTTCGAGTCTAGGCCCTGGCACCAAGGGAGGTGTGCAACTCCTGCACAACGCCAATGCCAGCAATCTTTGCGGCCTGCCCACCCCAGGTTCATGGCGAAGAGTTGCCCCTCCCTACCAAAACCGGAGCATAAGCTACAAACAGCAAACCGCTCCGGTCTTTTTTTTATTGACTTTCACCACCTAAAAATGCAATAGTGCACACAAGGAGTTGGTATGCAGTTTATGTATTAGAAATACGGATAACTGATGGACGCACCAACTCTTTTTTTATACCTAATATGCCGCGAATCACAACAGGAACTGCAAAAAACAAAGAGTTGATAGTACCAGACATTCCAAACATTAGAGTACCTCAAGATGTGTATAAATTAGCTTTGTTTTCGATTCTTGGCGAGGCGGTTTTGGGTGCAAAGTGCTTGGATTTGTATGCCGGAAGCGGGAGTTTTGGGCTTGAAGCACTCAGCAGGGGAGCAGCACACTGCACATTCGTTGATGAACATAAGCTTGCAGCTTACGCAATCCACCAAAATCTTATCAAGTGCGGGTTTGACTTGGCCCTAGCCGAAGTGCACAAACAAAAAGTAAACAAGTTTGTGGCGAATACACCAGATAAATACGATTTGATATTTGTGGATCCATTTTACGATGACCTGAATCATAAATTTTTGCTTAGTAATTTGGTGGAAATATTGGCCGATGGAGGTTTTATTACATTTTCGCACGGAAAAGACTTGAGATTGGCCGGGTTAATTGGTGATGTGGGGTTAAGCGTGGTTACTGAGAGGCGTTTTGGAAAGAGTTATTTGAGTATTTTGAAAACCTAGGAGGCAAACAGACAATGCTGACTGCCTCCAGATAAAATCAGTTCCCAGCCAGCCTACCAGTTGGTGGCCTGTCCTCAGCGCTGGGGATAACAGCCACAACGTCGCCGTCTTCGTTCAAGTAAACAACTCGACTTACCCTGTCTCCGCTCAGAACAAAGGCCTCTTCGGGGTCACCTGGTACAAGACTTCTGTCCCCATTTACTGGAAAGGTTAGGCCGAAATCTGCTTCGGTTGCACCGGGAAACCCCGCTTCAGCCAACCCGTTCAGAATTCTCTGGGTTGGGTTTGAGACAACCGGACTTTGGATCTGAGCGTTGCCAGATCCATCTGAACCAATAGGTGGTCCCCATTCGGGTGGTAACATTTCCTGTACTGGTTCATTCGGGCCAATAATCTTGAGCTGGTTTAGAATAGGCAGTGCGATCGCAAACGCGATTGCCAAAACAACCAGCACTAACAAAGCGGGAATCAAACTAGGTGCTTTCTTTGCTTCAGCCATTCAAACCTCCAAATTCGCTCCCCAACAATAGAACCGTTGTCGGGATAGTACACCAATGGCACAACAACAGCAAGTTTTATTTGATACGATAAGTTTAAACTTGATGGAAAAACACGGAGGTCATAGACATAAAGTCGCCACAACCTCCGGATAAAGTCAATCTTGTTCTTCAAGTCCCAAGCTTTCTGTTGCGTTCACAGTAACCACCCCATCTGGGTCGACAAATACAACGGCATGGCTTCCACCAACCACACCGGAAAGAATCCGGCATGGAGATTCGCACGCGCGGGGACCCTCAACGTCGTCCAGCACGACATCATCATAACCCAGACCAAGCACATCGGCAACAAACCGCTCTAGATCATCTTCTGTTTCACCAGTAAATGTGCCAGGAAGTTGCATGACTTCCTGTTGGTATACAGAGGATGAAAATCCCAACCCAACAAGCACAAGCCCAACCAAAACAAGAAGGAACACAAGTATCGGAAGTGCCCAATTAGTCTGGTCAGACTCATCCTGTACATCTCTTAGATCAAGGCCAGCTTGCATCACAACCTCCGTTTTTGTCAGTTTTCACCCGCTCCGAGTGATCGTTGCCGAAATCCTACACCATAACAAAAAATACATCAAGCCTTTTACCATTGACAACACACCTGTAATTAACTATATTCACACACAGTATGCCGGTACCAAAAAGAAGACTAAGTAAATGGCGCACACGCATAAAGCGCAACGAAAAATCGCAAAAAGCGGCAGTTAATACCGTAAAGTGCAAAAAATGCGGCGCGCAAAAGCTTTCGCATAGAGTATGCGAGGCCTGCGGAAACTAGAAAATTAACTAAAAAGCACTTAGCACCTAAAAAATGGAATGAGAACCAAAGCTGACCCAAGACATAACGCTAGAAGAGTCGCATTTGCAACCCTTTTTTGCAGCCTTTTTTCAGATATTAGTCTAAATAATGCTCAACAGCTGGCTTTAGAACAGCTGGAGCTGACAGATGAGCAGGTTGATTTAGAGCTTTTGGCTGCTATTTTGGCAGGATCTCACGCTAATCGGCAGACAATAGATGAATTGGTAAGCAGGTGTGCGCCTGACTGGCCGCTTGACAAGATTTCAAAGGCAGACCTGGTAATTTTGCGGATTGCAATTTATGAAATTATGTATAATACTGATGTGCCTCAGAAAGTCGCGATTGACGAGGCGGTAGAACTTGCAAAGGAGTTTGGCAATGATACTTCGAGTAAATTTGTAAATGGCGTGTTGGGTGCTGTTTCTGAAAGCTTAACAAGCACAATTGCGGATGTAGCAAACGGAGAAAGTTAGTTTATGGCAAATATAGAACATATTTTAAAAGAGGTAATTGTTGAGAAATCAGGTGTTGATGTCGCTGAGATTACACCGGAAGCCGACTTTGAGGACGACTTAAACATTTCGGAGCTGGAGTTTATTGAAATTCTCGAAATTATTGAAGAAAAGCTTGAAATCGAGGGTTTGGTTGACGAAATGGATGAAATTATAACCTACGAAGACTTGGTTGAGCGCGCACTCGACAAAGCCGAATAAAGCATAACTGGTATGGCATATTCTAAACAAGTAGTTGAGAAAATTTTAGGCATAGAAATTACGAACGAAGAGCTTTTTGAAACTGCATTTACCCACCGTTCATACTTAAACGAAAATACCGACTACAAAAACCCGTCAAACGAACGGTTAGAGTTTTTGGGGGATGCAGTCTTGCAACTGCTTTCTACTCAATATCTGTATGAAAACTATCCCAAACAGCCCGAAGGTATTTTAACAAACTACCGCTCCGCAATTGTAAACACACGCTCACTTGCACAAGAGGCCTTACGACTCGGGTATGGCGATTTGCTTTACCTCTCTAATGGCGAAGAAGCTTCGGGTGGCCGGACTCGTGAATATATTCTGGCAAACACCTTTGAGGCAGTTTTAGGGGCGTTGTACTTAACACAAGGTCTTGAGTTTTGCAGAACTTTTGTTACTAAAGAATTGCTGTACAAGATTGAAACCATAGTCCAAGAGGAAACGTACAAAGATGCCAAATCTAAGTTTCAAGAAATTGCACAGGAAAAAACCGGAATAACACCAAGTTATAAGGTTTTGGAGTCATGGGGAGCTGATCATGAAAAAACATTCAAAGTTGGGGTTTATCTAGAAGGAAAGCTATATGGTGAAGGAAAGGGTGGCAGCAAACAAAAAGCTGAACAAGAGGCGGCTGTTGCGGCGCTTGCATCGATGAATCACCAATGGACAAGCTAAAAGGCGTCTGCTAGAATGCACAAGCTATGTCGGTTACAATAAGACTTGCAAAATTAGGAAAAAGAAATGCACCAACTTATAAGATTGTGGTTGCAAATACACGCGATAAAAGAAATGGGCGTGCCATAGATGTATTAGGGTACTACAACCCATTAAAAACACCTGAGGAATTTGAACTTAATAAAGACAAATACGACCAGTGGAAAGCTAATGGGGCCATTACTTCGGCTGCGGTAGAAAAGCTAATTTCCGGTACATATGTATTTGTGCCGTATGACCCAAAAGGCGGACAGGCAGTTGCAGGTGAAGCTGAAACCAAAACTAATAGTGTTAAAGAAGAGTCCGAACAGCCCGCCGATGAACTTGCACCGGAAGCTGAAGAAACAAAAGAAACAGAAGCATGAAAGACTTTGTTGAATACCTAGTTAAGCAAATAGTCACAACTCCAGATGAAGTAAGCGTCGAGGAAATAGTTGACGGTACAGTTGTGACAAT